>DATDXC010000011.1:0-18565 GCA_035289425.1 Candidatus Nanoarchaeia archaeon | reverse complement strand
CTGCCAATGGTCCTTACTCGACCTTCAGTAAGAATCTCTGCATGAATAGTGTCTCCATTTGGGTGCGATAAGTCTTCTGGATTCTGAGGATCCATATACACTAAACCACCCCATCCTCTTCTGATTCCAACTACGCGAATGTTCTCACTCAAAGCCCGATAAGTAAAAGCACTAACTGCTGGATTTAAGCCAGGTACATCTCCCCCGCCAGTCAATATGCCTACACTCCTTTCCATTTTTGTAGTCTCCGAATAGTATACATATTATATAAGACTAAAGGAATTCAATGTGATTTAAATATTTTCCCTTCCAAAAATGGCAGTTTTAACTTAAAAACAAGCCAATATGTATTTAAATAGGCCATTATTCCAGATTCTCAATGAAACCAGAGCTATTAGCGCCGGCACAAGACTTCGTAAGTCTCCATGCTGCTATCAAAGCAGGAGCAGATGCTGTCTTCTTTGGAGTTAAAGACCTGAACATGCGCAAGGGCGCAAAAAACTTCTCCGTAAAAGAATCGGCGAAAGTGATTGACCTATGCCATAAGAATAATGTCAAGGCATACTGTACATTAAACTCTATTGTGTACGATAAAGAAATCCAAAAATTGCAGAGAATTCTAAGAAAATTGAAACAAAATAGTGTTGATGCCATAATCTGCTGGGATTACTCAGTCATCAATGAATGTGAAAAACTAAATCTCCCCATACACTTATCGACTCAAGCTTCAGTAAGCAATTTTCAGACAGTTTTATTCTTAAAAAAGAAAATAAAGAATCTCAAAAGAATAAACCTGGCAAGAGAACTGTCTTTACTTCAAATAAAATCAATAATACAGAACATAAAAAAACAGAGGTTAGGCATCGAGATTGAGACATTTATCCATGGTGCCATGTGCATTTCGATCAGCGGCAGATGCTTCTTAAGCCAGGAAGTGTTCGGAAAATCAGCAAACCGAGGAGAATGCCTGCAGCCCTGCAGAAGAAAGTACATCATAAAGGATGTGGAAGAAAAGCATGAGTTTGAGTTAGGGGAAGATTATGTACTGAGCCCGAAAGATCTCTGTGCGCTGCCAGTGCTCGATCAGTTGCTAAAAGCAGGCATCCACACCTTCAAGATAGAGGGTAGGAACCGTTCTCCAGAATATGTGAAGATAGTAACCGAAACATACCGGGAAGCCATCGACAACTACACCAATCTGTCAAAAATAAAAGAGAGGCTGATCGCTAAGCTTCAGACAATCTACAATAGGGGATTCTCAACTGGTTTCTATATGGGCAAACCATTACAAGAGTGGAGTAAGGCATATGGTTCTAAAGCCACCAAGAAGAAGCTGTATGTCGGCAAAGTCATAAACTTCTTCAAAAAGCCTAGTGTAGCGGAAATCCTCATAGAATCAGCAGGTGTGCAAACCGGGGATAGTATCATGTTCCAGGGAAATAAGACCGGTGTTGTTCAGCAGACACTAACCTCTCTACAGAAAGATGATACGCCCATAACGAAGGCGGACAAGACAGATTCTATCAGCATAAAGACCGAGACGATGGTGAGAAAGAACGACAAAGTCTACAAATTAGTACAATCTTCTTCTAAAGAATAACAGTACTGCTCCAGCAACAACTAAAACCCCTGCTACAATACCTATCCACCAGGGAAATTCGGTCTTTTCTATTTCCTGAGGAGAAAATTCCTCATTTGCCACTGCAACACCTTCATCAACAGCCGAAGGACCTGCAACAGTGCCTTCTTCCTGGTCAGGAACATCATTCACTACCTTCTTCCCGACGATAGCAAAGATAGAAAATCCAGGGGTGTTCGCTTCATAATAGAAATTACTCGAATCCTGATAAAACTGCTTTGCCTGCAATGAACTCCATGTCTGCGTAACCCCATCGTACCTTCTGAGATAGATGCTGCCCGGATCAAAGCTTTCATTCTTCCTGACATTGAATTTTAGTACTGTATCTGAAATTATAGAATCTGAGATCTTGGAAAGCGTGATTTTCAGGTATGCATATGTAACTTCACCTTCTTGTGCAGCTTCCGTAGCAATGCCCGGAGAAGTTCCGGTATTGATCACCGTGATTCCAGATGCCGTAACAGTCTGATTCAGAGTCAACGAAACCTCAGTTACACCTAATCCCTCGGAGGTAAACGTTGCCACTTTAGTTTCCCCTTTTTGTATCTTCCCAAGATTGATAGTTTCCGAGGTTGCTGTTGTAGCAACCGTACCTCCACCACCACCGCCTCCACCACCGCCTCCCCCTCCTGAAGAACTCACGCTTGCGGCAGTATAGGTGTATTCTCTCACCGCAGAATGGTTCATACCGATGATAATATAGGTAGTGCCTACTGCGGTGCAGCTGCGGCCGTTTTGAGCAGTGCCATCACAGGTCAAGGAAACTTCACCAGCACCACTACAGTCTGAGCTAATAGTTCCGAGGGATGCTCCAGCTCTGTCCAACACACAAATGCGATTTCCACTCAGATGTGTCAAGAAGATCCTTTTTGTCCTCTGTTGTGGAGACAAGTTCAATCCTCTTACCTCAACTGCCCCATAGCCGCTTATATTGGTCTTGTTGACTATGAGTCCGCTCAGATCCAGGCTGCCATTGGTGAAGTTCCAATTGAAATCTACAATAGTATCATTATTGTCGGTTAGATTTATCTTGTAAGTAGAATTGTACCTTTTAGTGACATTGGTGGAGCCATTAACGCGCAAGTAAAATCTGGTAAAGCCGCTGGCATTAATATTGCTGCTATTCCCCTTGAGCGTATCTGATATATCATTGATGCCATCATTGTCATCATCAGTATCATTAAAGTCAGGATTCCGGTCACCATCAATGTCTGGTGCATTTACCACACTGAGAGACCACACGATTGACTTAGAGGCAGCACCGTCAGTCACATTTATCCTCAAGCTATAGTTTCCTGCATGGCTGAGGTTTGGTCTCCATGAAAACCTGCTACCAGACCTGGTAAAAAGAGTGTTATTTATGGCATAGGTTAGAACATCGCCGTCAGCATCACTGCCGCTTGCCGAAATATTGACCAATTGGGTCTCATTGACAGTAAGAGAGCTCAGAGAACTTATGTTGGGGGGGCTGTTCAAGATAGTTATTCCAGTGGAATTAGTCCAATTGCTCCATGATGATCCATCAAAGACCCTGATGGAGAAGCTCCAGTTCTCTCCCTTGCTGGTGTTTCTCGGCAAAATAGTGGTGTGATTTCTCAGGCTCTGCACTGGAATGCTGTCATTGTACCATATTGTTTGATTTCTGGTCATGGTATCATTGTTTATGTCAGAGACATTCCATCTGCCTGTTAAGGTCCCATTGGTTGTATTAAACACTGTAGATATCCGTATGGTCACATTTATCAAAGAAGGAGGAGTATTTGACACGATAATCTGCCGTTGTGGCGTAACATCCCAATTGTTGTTTGAATCATTGACAAAGACCCTATACTTAAACGTGCCTGTCCCTGTTATGCTCTTGTTGATGCTGCAGTATGCTAGTCTTCCTGTTCCTGATTTGGTTATTGTTTCATTGGTGCTGTTGAATTCCAGGATGCATCCATCAACCCTCACTGAGTCATTTACTGAGACATTGATGAACACACTGCCATTAAGAGTTGTCTGATTTCCTGGTGGCTTTAGATAGGAAACATTAGGTGGCGTATAATCCTGGGACAGGACCACTCTTGCAACGTCAAGCCGGTAATAAGTTCTGTTAGAACTGCTGTCGTAAATCGCAATGCCAGTGCTGTTCAGTATGTTTTCAACCTGCAATGGAGTTGGAGTGGAATGATTCCATATTCGTCTGAACTGATTCAAAAGAGCAGCAGCTCCTGATGCGTGCGGAGTTGCCATAGAAGTTCCAGAAAGGGGAGTGGTGCTTCCGCCAACATAGGGAGATGTTATGCTCACTCCAGGGGCCAATATGCTCAGGATTCCATTACGGTTATAGGAAATGACATCTGACTTTGATACTGCTCCGATTGGCGTTGCATTTTGAACGCATGCAGGGCTGCTTAATTTGTCAGTCCAGCCAGTGTTCCCTGAAGCTATCATCACAGAAATGTTCTCTCCCACCGCAGAATTGATGGCAGAAGCCTCAACATCCTGATTGCAGTAGCTGGTATTGGAGCCTCCTCCAATGCTTATACTAATCACCGAAATATTATACTTGGTTGCATTATTAGTGCACCATTCAATGCCAGAGATAATGTCTGAGCTTCTGCAGCTTCCAGCGCTATTGCACACTTTTATGGCAACAATGTCTGCCTGGGGAGCTATTCCCTTATAGGTGCTATGGTTGCCTGCGGCAATGCCTGCAACATGGGTTCCATGCCCGTTATCGTCCTCTGCATTAGCCTGTTCTGAAGTTGTATCAGGGCAGCAGCCGCCTAATCCATTATTGGATGCCCCGCAGTAGCAATATTGGGCTCTAATCTTATTCTGGAATGCGCTATGGTCAGTGTCTATGCCGCTGTCGATGATGCAGATTGTTTCTCCCCGTCCGGTAATATTGGTATCATTAAGTTTGAGGCGCCAGGTCTCATCTGCCCTTATTAAGGGGACGCTCTGGGTCAGAAGGAGCTGCTTCATCTCATCTACTACAACTCGCTGAACAAAAGGATCATTCCGTAATTTCTCCAGCCCCTCTTCCGTAACCTCTCCTGCAAATCCTGTTGAAAATTCCCTGGTTAGCTTGATGTCAGCAGATTCATCTTCAGACACATCAAGATTCGCCAGCACATCTTCTTTCTTTTCCTGCATCATCAGATTCCTTTCTGCTGAGTCATGGATAGGTTCCTCATGCAGCAACACTATAACCGCTGCGGTTCCATTGGAAGCTAACTGTGATTCCACTTCCTGGTCAATCCCATCAGCGTGCACACTCATCATAAGTGCCGCCATAACCAGCAATATCATAACTCTTTTCATAGTTCTTTTCTCTTGAGGAACTTTTCCATGAAATTCTCAACCTGTTTTGACATCACAATGCCCTTCTCCCTGCAGAATTTAGCGTATTTGGCATAGATGTGAGAATCAACATTCATAGAAATGATCTGTTTTGCCATCTTATATAAGTTTATATAAGCTTATATAAAAACTTTCTGGTTTCAGCTCACGATGCGGATGCTTTGGACAGGGCTTCTGCCGAAAAGATAGCTGCCCATTCCCTGGCCGACAAAGAAAGCCCGCTCATTCATGGCTTCGCTCAACATCTCAAAGAACCCTTTTTTGTCAGTCAGCTCATCCACACTGGCAGTCATGTTAAGCTGATTCTCGATGTAGGCAATTGCCTCTTCCCTGCCGCCAAAATCATCAATGAGTCCTACAGCTTTTGCTTCCACTCCTAGATATACCTGGGCAGTGGCAATGTGCTCGATTTGTTCAGCAGTAAGGCCCCTGCTTTTGGCCACATCTTGCAGGAAATAGTCATGGATCAAGTCAAGCTGCTTCTCAAATATTCCCCGTTCTTCTGTATTAAGTTTCTTGAACGGGCTCCCCATATCTTTATATTTGCCTGAGGCGATTCTTTCGTAAGTTACATTATATCTCTCTAAGAGTTCGGAATATTCCAAATAGGATGCGATTACTCCCACTGATCCGGTTACAGACATGCGGGACGCAAATATATGATCTGTTGCTGATGCAGCCCAGTAGGCTCCCGAAGCTCCCACTTCACGGATGTAAGAAACAGTTGATTTGTTGGATGCCTGAATAGCATGGGTAATCTCTTCTGATGCAACCACACTTCCTCCGGGGCTGTTGATCTCAAAGAGGATTGCCTTGACATTAGGCGCCTCATTTGCGGTTCTGATCTTTTCAGTGATAGAAGATGCTGATGCTATCTGTTCGCCGAAGACTGATGTGCTGCCATCAGACAATATCACTCCTTCGATGTGTATCAGTGCCACATTGCCGGTCAATGGTTCATCTGCACCTGAAAACAGCGCAAAAATTCCCGCAATCAAAGATACAAAGAGGAATAGCACCATCAGGAAAACCACGATAAATATCCATCTTCTGTTATTTTGTTCCATGTTCACCACCTGTAATATTCAACTACTCTTGTCTTGGCGATAATATCACTCAGCCGCCTGCCGTGTTGGGTAAATATGACATATAAAGGGTCAATGATCCATAAAAAGATCAAGGGAAAAATAGGAAGCAAGAAAAGATTTCTCACCATGCATTGCCAATAGTTAAGTTTCTTAAGTTCAGATACCACATGGAGTTTGAATACCATCTTGCCGAGAGTTTGGCCGAGCTTATATTCCAATACTGAAAAGTATATGATAAAGACAGCTGAAACGAGCAATGATATTGTCGTCATTATCCTGACCAATTCGGAGTTTCCCACAATCAGCCCATAGATCTCAGCGTAGCTTGCGGTTGGCGGAATATACTGCAATATGATTCCTTGAAGCGGGCTTACCAGAAAGCTGAGCAGAATAATATCAATCACAAAGGCGAGAAACCGCTTGATGACGTTAGCAGGAGCTTCAGTAGCCTGTTGGATAGGCAGTTTCAAACTCTTTTTTGGCATAGGTATATTTTCTAAGAGAGATACTATAAAAAGGTTTCTTTAGTTAATTTTATAAAGCAGGAATTAATTCTTTAACCCTAATGCCGTCGTGGGACAATCTGGTACTCCGCAGGACTGGAACCAGATACAGCCATCCTGTTACCTTCGGGTTTTCCCGGTTCAAATCCGGGCGACGGCGGTCTTGGGTACGTCGGAGAAATCCGATAGTACCCATCTTTTTTTGCATTTACTAAAATAATAATTATAGGCAAGTTTAACTTAATTATCCAATTTAATTGATGTTGAAAATTAGCTTTAGTTGTTTTTTATAGAATTCCATAATTCCTTTAGCTCATTCACATCTATTTTTATAAAATCTGCATCAATCTCTTCTGATAATAGTTTGATTTTTGTTACAAACCGCCTGGCATTATCTATTATTATGTCTGTTTCTTTGTAAGTTGTTTCAATTCCATACTGGACAGTTTCTCTCTTTTTCTTTGCCTTCCACAAATAATCGATGTATCTTTCTTCTATCTCTTCTTTTTTCCAAAAAAGAAAACGACCAAATAATTACCTAACCTCTAAAAAAACAATATATTTATATACTAATTCTTACTTCTCTTACTTATAAGGAGAGAACATGTTAGCAAACGAAATAAAAGAAATAAAAACTGCAACTATCACGAGCAAAGGTCAAATTTGCATCCCCCATATAGCTAGAGCTATGAAGGGATTTAGAGAAGGCTCAAAAGTTAGTATTTTAGTTTATCCAGATAGAGTAGAATTACGACCCATGAAACAAGTAAGTGAAAAACTATTTCCTGCATTAGTTTCAGAAGAAGTTTTAGCTAAAGAATGGAATACAAAAGAAGAGGATGAAGCATGGAAAGATTTGTAAAAGGCGATATCGTTGTTTTTCAATTCCCTTTTTCTGATACTGATAAATCAAAGAAAAGGCCTGCTTTGGTAGCAGCTAACACTACTGATGAAAATATAATTCTATGCCAAATTACAAGTCAAGAAAGACCAGATCCAGATTTGATTCCAATAACCAAAAATGATTTTCAAGAAGGCGCATTAAAACATGATAGTTTTATTAGACCGACAATACTGTTTACTGTTAATAATTCAAGAATAGATTACAAAGCTGGAAAATTAAAACAGGAAAAAATAAGATTGATTGAAAAGAAATTTTGTGAAATCTTTACAAGATAAGGCGATTCAATTATTTCAAGGATAATTACGGAAATCCCATCAATCTGGACAAATACCCATCATGCTGGGCGACGGCGTCATTATTCCTGTTTCAGAGACTGATTAAGAGTGGATTTGTTATTCTGAAAGAAGCGCTTGTATCGCAATCCTCTGCCCTTCATTATTCTTGAACTGTTTAAAAGCAAACTAGAAAACAGTAACATTTATATAGTTCCCAATTATAACGAGAGTTATATGAAGAAACCGTATATATTCAAGAAAGAACAAATGTTATATATCAAAACTGCTCGGCAGAGGATTGCACAGGTTTTTTTTAGGTATCCTGAGAAAGAATTCAGCCTGTCAGATTTAGCTAAGGAAGCCAAGGTCAAGAAATCCAATATTGGTGCAATATTGACTGAGATGCAGGGCATTGGGTTTATTGAGATTGCCAAGCTCAGCGCAATATGGCGGATCAAGGCAAATGTGCAAAATCCCCATTACCTAAAAAATAAGATAGTGCATAATCTCGCTTTTGTATACCATCTGGGCATTGTTGAGTTTCTCAATGATTATTTCAAGCATCCGAAGGCTATAGTGCTGTTTGGCAGTTTCAGGAAAGGGGACGATATCTCTGCTTCCGATATTGACCTAGCAGTTGAAAGCGAAGAGGCTAAGGGGTATCAAGTTATCGGGCTAAGAGAGCTTTCTGATTTGGAAAAGCGGATTGGAAGAAAGGTGCAGATACATTTGTTTAATAGGAAAAACATTGATAGTAACCTTTTCAACAATATAGCCAACGGAATTGTGCTTTCTGGCTTCTTGGAGGTTAACCCATGAAGGAAGAGATAATAAAATCACTGGCAAAAACAGGCATTTTGAGGGCACGGCAAAAGGACAGCGAGAAAATTAGGTCTATGCTATCATCAGCAGAAGTGAATGTAAAGGTCACCAAGACTGTACCCCTAAGCGAGGATAGCGCTACTTTGATATTCAGGGAAGTGTATGAATCTATAAGACAATTAGGGGATGCTTACTGGTGGACTGTAGGGTATGAGCCATCAAACCACGAAGTTAGTATGGATATACTGGGGGAGTTAAGCATAAAAGACAGTGTAAAGCTGAATTACCTCGGCAGGTTCAAACAAATAAGACACGATGCTAACTATAAAGGCTTTCGGGTAACAATGTCCCAAGCCAGGGAAATTCTTGATTTCTGGGACAGCTGCAGTAAAGATATAATAAAGATCATCCTATTAAGAATTTAGCATTAAGCCTACGAGAATATAGCGTATCATAACTCCTAGAACTCACGCATCAAAATACTGTCCTTGAGGATGATAGAACACCAATGCAGAAACACTGCCTTCAGGATCCATCATGAGGGACTCAGTTAAGTGAACTCCGATCTGTTCTGGCTTAAGCAGTTTGAACAATTTCTTCTGCTCTTCCAAATCAGGGCACGCCGGATATCCATAACTAAGCCGTATTCCCTGGTATTTTGCCTTGAACATATCCTGCTTGCTTATCTTTTCCTTAATCCCCCATGCAGCTCTCATCTGAGCATGAATTATCTCAGCAAAGCCTTCAGCAACCTCAAGAGCCAAAACTTGCAGGATGTGGGATGTGACATATTCTCCCTTGTCCCGAAGTTTTTTTGCTTCTTCAATCACTTTGCCACCAGATGTAGTCACGAACATGCCAAAATTATCAATGCCCCTTTCTTTCTTGGCAACATAATCAGCTACGCAGAGTTTCCTGCCTTGCTGCTGCCGTGGAAAAGGCAATACCTCAACTTTCTTCCCTTTCTCATAAACTATAATGGTATCACCATCAGAATTGCACTCAAAGAACTTAAAGATGGCCTTAGGCTCAAGCAGTTTCTTCTCAATAATATACTTCTTTACTTCATCTACCTGCCTAGTTAATTTAAGAGCCTTTGGGTCTTTCTTTTCCATCAATCTTTCATATGATCCCTTAAGTCCTAGATGTCCTCCAAAGAGCATCTGGGTGTTGATATGGTCAAATATTTCTTCCAGATCACCCTTGACAATATGCGTCTTAAAGTCAGGTGCTTTTAGGATTGCAGTTTCGGAAATCCCTGGTCCACTAAAACTTGGTATGGGCTTTGTTTCGACAATGGATTCCTGCACTTGTATTTCCTTGATCCTGGTGGCAAACGATTCCTTATCATCCAGCAGCTGCTGCAGCTTGTGCAGCCCGTCCATGGCATCTTTTACATAGACCACCAGCCCACCATATGCTGCAGCGATCTTTGTAGCAGTAAACTTGCTGCTCAGTGCAGCCCCACCCACAAATACCGGAACCTTAAGGCCAGCTGCTTTAAAATCATCCATGGTAGTGACCATCATATGTGCGGATTTCACGAGCAACCCGCTCAGCCCAACCACATCAGGTTTATACTTTTGATAAGCTTCAATGAGCGTTTCTGGAGGGACTTTGATGCCAAGGTTGTGGACGGTATACCCATTGTTGTGCAAAATTATCTCGAAAAGATTCTTGCCGATATCATGCACATCTCCCTTGACTGTTGCTACAACCACTATACCTTTAGCATGGGAATCTTTCTTGTCCATGAACTTTTCTAAGTGGTTGACGGCAGCTTTCATGGCTTCTGCGCTTTCTAAGACCTCAGAGACGATGAGCTTGTTGTCATTAAAAAGCCTGCCAACCTCTCCCATGCCCTTCATAAGAGGCCCATTTATGATCTCCAGAGGCTTTGATTTCTTCAGGGCTGAGTTTAAGTCCTCAATAAGCCCATCCTTTCTTCCGTCAACGATGTAGGCAGCTAACCGCTCCTCCAGAGGCAGCGTGGTCACATCCTGAGCAGACACTTTCTTTCCTCTGTAGAACTGGACAAAAGGGGGTATGGGATCATCCACTTTGTTGAAAAGCAGATCCTCGGCGAGCTTTTTTTCTTCCTCAGATAGGGAAGCATATCTGACAATCTTCTCTGAGTTCACAATGGCTAAGTCCAATCCAGCTTTTGTTGCATGATACAGATATACTGAATTCAAAACCTCCCTGCCCGAAGGCGGCAATCCAAAAGAAACATTGCTTACACCCAAGATTGTCTTAACACCCGGAAGCTCTTTCTTTATGTGAGAGATAGCTTCAATGGTAGTTTTAGCGCTATTGACATAATTCTTATCTCCGGTAGCTATAGGGAAAACCAAAGTATCAAAGATGATGTCTTCAGATGGAATTTTCCATCTCTCAGTCAGATAGGCATGTGCGCGTTTTGCTATCTGCAGCTTCTTTTCAACCGTAGTTGCCATCGCCTGCTGCTTGTCTTCATCAATAGTGCCGAATATGATTGCAGCACCGTACTTCTGTACTAGCGGTATAACTTCATTGCAGCGCTTTTCCCCATCCTCAAAATTTACCGAATTGATGACGCACTTTCCCTGGGTCTTTTTCAGCGCTGCTTCGATGACATGCGCATCAGTAGAATCAATCATTAGGGGAACTCTCACTTTCCTGGTGATGAGGTCAAAAAATCTTTTAGTATCTGTCAATTCATCCCTGTCAGGATTTGCAAGGCACACATCAATCACTTGCGCTCCTTTGTTGACTTGGGCCATGCCTATTTCAGCTGCAATCTCATGTTTTTCCTCGCTTATGAGATCCTTGAACTTTCTGCTGCCGATCACATTGGTCCTTTCCCCCACTATAACTGGCCTGATATCTTCATTGATAACCAATGTCTCCATGCCTGAGATTGCAGTTCTCTTTATTGCAGGAATTTGTCTCCTTTTACTATCATCAATAACTTTCCTTAATTCTGCAATGTGCTCTTTTGTAGTACCGCAGCAGCCCCCCACAATATTGAGCCATCCTTCATGTATGAATTCCTTCATATAATTGGCAAATTCTTTTGGTCCGAGAGGGAATGATCCATCTTCTCTGGGCAGCCCTGCATTAGGATAACAGATTACATATGTTTGGGCAATCCCTGCCAAAGTCCGCAGATGATCCTTCATGAGGTCAGGCCCCAAGGCGCAATTCATGCCGATGGCAAGAAGCTCATTATGCGCCATTGCAGTATACGCTGATTCTATGTCCTGGCCGGCAAGCATGGTTCCATTTCGTTCTATACTGACCGACAGGATCACCGGCAGTTTCCTTCCCATCTCATCAAATAACCTATGGATCCCATTGAAAGCAGCCTTTGCATTCAATGTATCGAAGGCAGTCTCTACCAGAAGAAGGTCCACTCCTCCATCTACCAGGCCTTTCGCCTGCCTATAATAAGAATTTTCCATCTCTTCAAAGGTCACATTGCTGGTTATGAAAATCGTCTTATTGGTGGGTCCTATGGAACCGGCAACGAATCTGGGTTTATCTGGAGTGCTGAACTTCTCAGCTGCTATTTTAGCAATGCTTGCAGCTTTTTTATTTATCTCATAATCTTTTGCACCCAGATCAAAATCAGACAAGGTGATAGATGAAGCACCGAATGTGTTGGTTTCGATGATATCAGCGCCTGCTTCTAAGTAACCTTCATGGATCTCCTGCACTACTTCTGGCTTTACGATATTGAGATACTCGTTGCATCCCTCGTACTTCTTGCCGCCGAAATCATCCGCGCTTAAGTCATACTTCTGCAGCATGGTCCCCATAGCGCCATCTAGGAGAAGAATCCTTTTCTTCAATAGGCTAGCGATATCCTTCATGACCTGAAAAATCCAGATGTCATTTAAATAGATTGCTGTCAGAAAAATGCGTATGGGAATATCAATAACTTTAAATATCTCTATCTGGCTTCCCTGCTTCTCTGCCCCTATAGTGTAGCCCGGCCAAGCACTGAGCCTTCTCAAGGCTCAAACACGGGTTCAAATCCCGTTGGGGGCATATATTCTACAACATATGTATAATATCGATAATTCTACCCCATACGATTAGTTTAATTTTACTAAAAACGTATTTGTACGTAAAGTTTATATATAAGTTATTACTACTTTGTTGTTGGTGATGTCAAATGATTGAAACTGCAAAGATGTCGGATAGGGGGCAGATTATCATACCAAAGGATATACGGCAAGAGATAAATGCCTCAGGAGATACCTTATTTGCTGTAAGCAGCATCGACAAAGACACCATAGTTATGAAAAAATTGGATACCAGTTCATTAACTGCTGAGTTTAGAAGATTACGAAGCAAAGCAAAGAAAATATCTCCGCATAAGATTGGGGAAGAAATACATGCAGCAAGAAAGTAGGGTGGTTTTAGATACCAACCTCATCATATCTGCAGCAATTTCTGCGGATGGTGCTCCTGCGAGGATATTTGAATTAGTTTTGGAGAAGAAAATTACAAACTATATCTCTGATGAGATAATTGAAGAGATAGAGGAAGTCTTTGACAGACCGTATATCAAGGGGCATATCTCAGAAGAATATAAGAGACTTATTCTAGATAATTTGAAGAATTTATCCATCAAGATTAAACCAACCTTTAATGAGAGTGCTGTAGCAGAAGATCCGAAAGATAATAAATTCATCAATTGCGCTTTAAGCGCAAAAGCAGACATTGTTTCCGGAGATAAACATTTGCTGCAACTTGGAACCTATGGGGGTATAACCATTTTTGATGTAAACGCCTTTTTGGATTTGTTTAATCGATAAGTCCCCCAAAAGGTATACCAGTAAGTGCTGTAACTGCTGGTGGCATTGTACCTTTTTGTATACATTTTGGGCAAGAATTAAATATATAATACATTTAACATCGCACAGGTGATATGTATGACTAAGAACATGTTTGGAAACATCATGGAACCCATAAAAATAAAGGATCTCTTCCCCACCAAACCCAAGGGGGGTAGAACAGCATGCCCAAAGGCAGTAAAAGAAACGGTGTGGAGGAGATACAACGGAAACCGCATGCACGGGAAATGCTATGTGTGCAAATGTCCAGTTCCATTCACAAACTTCGAAGTGGGGCACAACAAGGCGCACTCAAGCGGCGGGAAATGGAGCGTAGGTAACTGTAGACCAATCTGCAGAAGCTGCAACCGAAGCATGGGCAAAATGTCAATTGAAGCATTCAAGAAAAAATACTTCACGAAGGGCACAAAAACAGGAACCGAAAAAGGGGGCAAGAAAGGAAGGGGAAGAAAACAGGGAACCAGAAGGCCAACTACATCATATAACATCTTAGAAATACCATTCGGCAAATTCGGACTGAGGTGAGAAAAATTCCAAGTTTCCTAGCAAGAAAGAAGAAGTAAAATACCACACATTGGCTCAATCATGGGGGATGGCATAACTCCCTAAGAGTGATTTATAAATTTCAATTCCTTCTAAAAAGGGAATTATCCACAGAAGGTCACACAAATGTTCTATACCCTCTGGTGGCATTTCACTGCCACACAACCTTAACTTCATCTTTCACTTTTTCTTCAAATGCCCGAAGAACATCTTTAGCAGGACAGAATGAAGCTAAAAACACAGACTTGCCTCGAACAAATATCGGAAAGTCCTTGCACACTTGCGGCCTGTCAGCATAAATGCCGCATTTATTCTCAACAAGCTTTGGACATGCTGCTTTGGTAAGATTAATCTTTGAAGTGTATTCATCGACTTTGACTACTGCTGCATTTGTACCGTCGCTCACTCTTTTAATCTCATCCCCGTGCAGAAAAAGATATCCCTTCCTGCAGCATTTAGCCTGGCAGGAAGAAAGGCAATAATAACTTACAGAAGTTCTGGCCTCTTCAGCCAGCCCAAGAATATCCATGCCTTAGGCTGCCTTCCGCTTCAATCTTGTTGCATAGCCAGCAATGATGTTTCGCAGCTTTTTGGAAGACACCGAAACAAGCTTGTTGACAACTTCCTTATTCTTATTGAATTCAGAAGTGAACTCCCCACCATACTTTTCCATGAGTTCATGCGTAAGCCTCTTGGTTAATGCTGTTTTAATTCTTCCCATGTCCGACCACCTTCCATTTACCCTTCACTGAAGGTACTAACTCATATGACTTTATGTCATGGGACACAGCCCACCGTTTTGCAGCTTCCTGCGTCGTAAACTTTTTAGGCCGCTCTCTTTTCGGCTTATGAAGCTGCCGATAGGCATTAGTGTGCGATGGTATGCCCAACTGTCTTTTTCTTCTGGTATGTATTTTCATTTTATTCTCTCCCCCAGCCGTACCATCATATATTCAAAAATTGTTCTGGGCACATCAATCTTTGTTGCTTTTTCAAATCCCTCAAAACCGGGTGCTGAATTGACTTCACAGACCCTATACTTATCGCCATCAAACAGCAGGTCAACGCCAGCAATATCCAGATTCAGGAGCCGTGCAGATTCTACTGCCAGCCACTCAATTGCCGGATTCATCTCATGATGGCTCACTGAGCCTCCTGCTGCAAAATTTGCCTTGAACGTCCCCCTTTTTGCTTTCCGTAACATGGCTCCATATGGTCTTCCACCGATTACTATTACGCGCAAATCCCTCCCCTTGCTATCCTTGACAAACTCTTGCAGGATGAGATTCACTTTAGGATCTTTGGATATTTCCATCAGATCCATGGTATCTACCAGCTTTGATTTTGTCTCGCAGAGGAAAACGCCTTTGCCGAATGACCCTGATACTGTTTTGACGATTAATGGATAGGTAAACTCCTTTTCCACAACTTCCATATCTAATGGCGACTTAGCCAACAAAGTCTTTGGTATGGGGATGTTATTCGATGTCAGGTGCTGCAATGATGCGAGCTTATCCTTTGCCAGCCCGATGCTATCGCTTGAGTTAAGTACCAGCACACCTAAATGCTCCAGCTGCCTGATGATAGCATGTGCAAAGTATGTGGTGCCAGAACCCATCCGGGGAATCAAACAATCTGGCAGGGATACATTCTTCCCCATGAAATAGATGCTGCTCTTCCCTTCTTTGGTAGCTACAATGTCAACATCTTCAGGGTTAACGATGAAGCACTCAATGCCGAGTTCTTTGGCAACTTCCTTAAATCGTTTATTATGGTAGGTATCACCCCACCCTTTCTTTGCAAGTATCCATACCTTCATTTAAAATCCCGCCAACAATTCTTTCTGCACCTTTCTAGATATCTCATTCCAATGTAAGGGTCTTAATTCAAACTGGATCATGACCTTACCAAAGAATGAGTGTTTTTGACACCTATATATGTCTTCTGCAAAAACCTTTACCCCTTTTTAAACCTTTCTGGGATATATACTCTACAATATATATTTTATAGAGTATATAAATCAAGAATCGGTATTTTTTTATAGTTGCCACCAACCTTTAGGCATTATGCCAGCGTCGCATAACTCGGTATTGCGGCAGTCTCGAACGGACACCGTGAGAACTGCTGGGCTTGCCCTTCCCGGTTCAAATCCGGGCGCTGGCGTTTTTTAGAAACATTTTAATACACCTTTCTCAGGTTAGGGACTATGATAACTCTCCCTGTGTGGATTCTGATTTTTCTCGTAAGCCTATTCGTGCTTGTTAAAAGCTCCGACTACTTCACTATTGCGGCAGAAAGGATTGGGTTGCATTTCAAAATTCCCCCCTTTATTATCGGAGTGACAATTGTTGCTGTGGGGACTTCCATCCCAGAACTTGTGATCTCCATTTTTGCAGTTATACAAAATACCTCAGAGATTGTTGTGGGAAATGTAATTGGCTCAAACATAGCCAACATTGCTTTTATCCTTGGTATAGGAGCTGTCATTGCAAGAAAGATTCGATTTGACCATAAGTCTGCTCATATAGATGCTGCCTTCCTGGTAGCCTCATCAATTTTCCTTGCCATCACTATCTGGGATGGAGAATTCTCCTGGCCAGAAGCGTTGATCGCAATCCTTGGTATGGCAGCCTACCTCCAGTATGTCATCAGCCAGAAATCAGTAATTCCGCTTGACCTGCCGAAACATGATGGGCTTACTTGGAAGGATCCGTCAATCTTAATCTTAAGTCTGGCTTTCTTATTATTGGGAGCAAAGTACACTATCAGCTCCATGATCGAGATTGCAGCCATAGTTAAAATTGGTGCTGAGGCTATTGCAGCAACAGCAGTTGCATTAGGCACTTCTCTGCCTGAGTTGGCTGTTACGGTTCATGTTGCCAGAAAAGGAAAAGTTGCTTTACTGGTCGGTAATCTCTTGGGTTCCAACGTCTTCAATACATTCATCGTCATGGGGATTCCCGGTTTGATAACAACATTAACAATCCCCCCCTCCATAATCACCTTTGCTTTACCGGTAATGATAGCAATCTCAATCGTGTTCTTCTTCCTTATTCTAAAGAAAGAAATTCCCCGATGGCAGGGATACTTACTAATAGTGTTCTATCTATTGTTTGTAGGCAAAGTCCTAAATTTGTTTTAAGAGAAATTGGGCTAATCAGCCCCAAACATGAGGCCAAATTAGCCTTTTACAAAAAATATGCCGGTGCGGAGATTTGAACTCCGGACATCCACGTCACTCGGTTATAGAGCTTTAATCATTTCCTTGCGGATCATCGCTCAACACATATGAGCGTGGCGATCTGAACCGAGCTGAACTACACCGGCATCAGGGTTAAGAATTAATCCATATTTTAAAAAGGTTGCTATAAGAATTTCTTAATCTTCTCAGCCACTTCCTTGGTATGGGGATTCTTCAGATGCGGCCAGTGGATATGGACCCCATCGCTATCATAACGGGGGATGACATGGAAATGAACATGAGGAACGAGCTGGCCTGCTACCGTATGGTTGTTGAGCACTACATTGAATCCTTGGTTCCCCAAAGCAGCTTGCTGCGCTTTTGCGACTTTTTGAATGCACACAAATAAAGGCTCCAACTCTTTCTCAGGCACCTGCGTAAGAAACTCATGGTGCTTCTTCGGAACCACCAGGGCATGCCCTTCGTTGCCTGGAGCAATGTCAAGGAATGCGATGACTCCCTTATCTTCATACACTTTTGCAGAAGGAATCTCTCCTGCAATTATTTTGCAGAAAACACACTCCATCTTACTCCCCTAATAAGCCAGGGATCTCATCAAGGAAACGCACCTTATTCAAAAAGTCACGTCTCCCTCTACGATCCACCAGGTAAGCCTTTATGCCAGCAGCTTCTGCAGGCTTTATATCGGACTCAAGGCTATCTCCAAACATCACCACTTCATCCTTAGAAAGGCCGATCTTTTCTAATACATCATCAAAGAAATGAGGGTCTGTCTTGAGTTTTCCGACCTCGTACGAGAAGAATATCTCATCAAAATACTTAGCAAGGTCATATTTCTCCAGCACATCTTTGACTGAAAAACAATCAGTGTTGGATACCAGCACCAGCTTATAAGATCTTTTTAAGGTTTCCAGTGTACTTATAGTATCGGGCTTTGGCTTTGCAAAGAACTTGTTCTTGTTCCACATCCCAACCAATCTCTCAATCTTTTCTTCAGTTGCCTCGATGCCAAACGTCTCACAGACCTTGGTAAAGCCCTCATTGAGGTTTTCAAACTTATTGAGCATGAGCGTTTCTTCAAATTTCTGGATATACTCTGAGAAGTCCGTTTCAATACCAAGGATGAATTGAGCTTGCTTTACCGGGCTTGGATAGACGCCATTCTCAACCAATGTGCCCCAAAAATCAAATATGAGCGCCTTAATCATGCGTGTCAGTAACCCCCTTTCTTTTAAATATGTTTTGGTTATGGAGGCTCTGTAGAAAATCTCGCTTCGCTTGGGTTAGCAGCTTCAAACCTTAGACATTTTATCTAAGATAACTGACATTTCCCGGATGGAGCTACCCCTTTGTCAGTTCACCGCTAATTTAGATTAGGCTTGACTGGGGCTGCT
>DATDXC010000010.1:0-46514 GCA_035289425.1 Candidatus Nanoarchaeia archaeon | reverse complement strand
CTCTCTTGATCAATCATACAAAAACAGAACAAGTTGTTTTATAAAAGGTTATTGGTCCTGTTCTATCCACTCATAACCCTTCTTTTCAAGCTGATCCACCAAGTCTCCAGAACCCTGCAATGCGATCTTGCCATTTATCATGATGAACAACTTGTCTGGCTTGATATACTCCAGAATTCTCTTGTAATGCGTTATGATCAGGATGCATTTATCCTTTTTCATGAAATGGTTAACTCCCTCTGAAACTGTCCGCAATGCATCGATATCAAGCCCAGAATCAGTCTCATCCAGTATCGCAAGTTTGGGGTCGAGCACCATAAGCTGCAGGATCTCTGCGCGCTTCTTCTCTCCACCGGAAAAACCCTCATTGAGGTATCTATCCAGGAACTTAGAGTCCATCTGCAGCAGCTCCATCTTTTCCTTGAGTCTTTTCCTGAATTCAATGATTGACAGCTTCTCTTCCTTTATGCTGTTGAATGCTGTCTTCAAGAAATTTGTCAAGGTAACACCTGCTATCTCTCGGGGATACTGGAAAGAGAGGAAAAGCCCCTTTTTTGCCCGGACATCTGGCTCCAACCCAGTTATATCCTCTCCATTAAAGATGATCTTACCTTTGGTTATCTTATAATTCGGATGCCCCATCAACGTGTTTGCAAATGTGCTTTTTCCAGAGCCGTTGGGACCCATGAGCGCATTGATCTTTCCCAGCTCCAAAGATATGGAGAGTCCTTTTATGATCTCTTTTCCGCTCACTTCAACATGGAGATCCTTAATTTCGAGCAAAGCCATTAGAACCACCTACTACTTTTTGGACTATCTCAAGACCCAATAAGGCGCATTTAAGCCGAACCGGTCCGATGGGAATCTCAAGCATCTTGAGCACATCGTCCTTTTTTAATTTCAACACATCTTCAATCTTCATCCCGATCATCTTGTCCACAACTAGTGCAGTGGAGGCGATGCTTATGGCGCATCCCTTGCCTTTGAATCTGGCATCTTTGACCACACCGTTACGTTCTATAACCTGGACCATGATATCATCTCCACAGAGCGGATTCACTTCACGATGAGAGGCTGTTGCATGCTCCAAAGTACCGAAATGCGGAGGATCCTTGTACAGCTCCAAGATGTGTTCCCTATACATATCTGCTGAGTCCATTATCCAAACACCTTCTGCGCTTTTTCCAAGCCTTTCATCAAAATAGCAATTTCTTGTTCAGTATTGTAAAGATAAAAACTTGCCCGGGATGTTCCCGCAATGCCCAGCTTTGACATGAGCGGCATGGCACAATGATGGCCTCCTCTGATGCATATGTTATCATCATCCAGCACCTGGGCAACGTCATGCGCATGCGCATCCTTGAGATTAAATGAAATGATGCCGCTGCTATCTTTCTGCCCTGGGTTGTAAATAGCTATCCCTGGAATCTTTTTGAACCCTTCCAGGGAAATCTTGACTAAGCGCTTCTCCCATGCATGGATATTTCCCATACCTATTTTTTGGAGATAGTCAACTGCTGCTCCCAATCCTATAGCTCCTGCTATGTGGGGAGTTCCAGCCTCAAATTTCATAGGCAGCTTATTCCAGGTAGCTCCCTGATAGGTAACTTCCTGGATCATATCACCGCCATAATTGAATGGCCGATGCTTTTCAAGAAGCTCTTTTCTTCCGTATAAAACTCCTATGCCTGTTGGCCCTAACATCTTATGACCTGAAAAAGCAAGGTAATCACATCCAATTTCCTTAACATCTACTGGCATGTGCGGGACACTCTGAGCTCCATCTACTATGGTTATAGCTCCATGCGACTTTCCAAGTTTGACTAGTTTTTTAACGTCATTTATGGTTCCCAACGCATTTGAGATATGCCCAATAGCAAGGATACCTGTCTCATCATCTATCTTTTTCTCAGCATCTTCATAATCTAGGGTGAAGTTTTTATTAACCTTGATATACTCGATCTTTTTTCCAAAATGCTTGGCTACCTGCTGCCAGGGGACCATGTTTGAATGATGCTCCAGTTCTGTAAGGACAATCTTCTTGCCAACCCCTTCTAATGTATATGCAAGCAGGTTTATGGATTCTGTCGTGTTTCTGGTAAAGATAATTTCCTCAAACTGGGCATTGATGAATTTAGCTATAGTGGACCTGGCATGATTATACTTCTCAGTGGCCATCTCACTGAGCTTATAGACGCCCCGATGGATATTCGCATTGTCTTCCCTATAATACGTGTCCAATGCTCCAATGACCTGCTCAGGTTTCTGCGTTGAAGCTGCATTATCCAGATATACCAACGGTTTGTTGGCTATCTTCTTCTTCAAAATAGGAAAATCTTTCCTGAGCTCTGTTACTTTTTCGTTTGTCAACATGCTACTTCCTTTGAAATTACCTCATACAGTTTTTCTCTTATCTCTTGATCACTGCATAATTCCACAATGGGCATGAAATATCCCAGGACGATCTGCTGCACAGCCTGCTCCCTTGAAAGCCCCCTGCTCTGGAGGTAAAAAATCTTCTCTTCGTCAATCTGTCCTACCGTGCTTCCATGGCTGCATTTGACATCGTTGTTGTCAATCTCAAGATTAGGGATAGCATCTGCTTCAGCATGTTCGCTGAGGAGCAATACATCTTGCTGTTCATATCCATTGCTTCCTGCAGCATTTTGCGCAATCTTGACTAGGCCTCTGCTCAGGCCTTTTGATTCCTGGTTTAAGACTCCCCTTGTTATAATATTTGAAAGTGTGTCTGGTGCATCATGATAAGATGCAGTGAATATATCAAAGCGCTGCTTGTCAGTTCCATGGAACACAAACAAATTTTTTGTAGATGCTCCCTGGCCTACTAACCGGGTGCTTACTGCAGCTCTGGTGTAAATTGTACCAAGGCAAAGCTCTGTCCAGTTTACTGTAGCGTCTTTTTGGCATATTGCAGTCCTATGCTGCACATTGACCACGTTCCTGCTTAGATTTTGCGTTGAGATGAACTCAATGGAGCTTCCAGCACCCGCATTGATCAGGATGTGTTCGCTGTTGAATGTGGAAGAGGGAAGGGATTTTGAGGACTTCATCAGTATGATTTTTGCCTTTGCGTTTGGCTCTGAGGTAATCATTATAGTGGAGATGGTGCTTCCCCTCAGATCATATTTTATCTCAACAGGCTTTTTCACAGTCTTCTGTATCTTGATGACGATGAACTCATTTGCAAATGCGGTATGATACGCCAGAAGCTTGTCCTCATACTCTTCCTCGAATGACTTTGCAGTTTCAGGCATTGTGCTGCCTACTGCTATTTCAATGCCGTCTTGTTTTGAAATAAGGATATTGTTGTCTGCTCTGCTTGGAATGCCTAAGTTAGCAAAATCAAAGCTTTCAGGTTTGATGAGGATGGACAGCCCGTATCTGAAAGAGGGCATGGGCAGCTGCTTCATCCTTTGGAATGCCACCTGCCTCAAACTTCGGTACCATGTTGGCTCTTCCTTGAGGTATGCATTGAATTGCTTTTCAGTAATCTGTTCCATGAGAATTATCCTAACGATCCTTCCATCTCTAATTCAATCAATCTATTCAGTTCTACTGCGTATTCAAGAGGCAGCTGCTTGACAACCGGCTCTATGAAGCCTGATACTATCAGCTGTTTTGCCTGTTCTTCACTGATGCCCCTGCTCATCAGGTAGAAAATCTGCTCATCACTTATTTTTCCTACTGTAGCTTCGTGGGCTATGGTGACTGAGTTCTCTTTGATGTCCATAGAGGGATACGTATTTGATTTTGAGAGATTGTCCATCATCAATGTATCGCACTCAACATTAGAGCTTGTGTTCTTCGCGCCTTTGCGCACACTCAACAAGCCTCGGTAGGTGGTTATGCCTCCACCCTGACTGATGGATTTTGATGTTATAGTGGAGCTTGTGTTCTTGCCTATGTGGATTATTTTTGAGCCAGTATCCTGGTTCTGGCCAGGGCCTGCAAACGCAACTCCTATGAAATCGCTCTTTGACCGGTCGCCTATCAAAACTGATGCAGGGTATAACATAGTGCAGCCTGATCCTAGATTGCCATTAATCCATTCTATGACACCATCCTCATAGACAACAGCTCTCTTGGTGTTTAAGTTGAATGTATTCCTGCTCCAGTTCTCTATGCTTGAGTATCTTGCTCTCGCTCCCTTAAGCACATGGATCTCTACGCATCCTGCATGCAAGGAACTTTCAGTGTATTGGGGAGCTGAGCAGCCTTCGATGTAATGGCATTCTGCTCCTTCATCTACTATGATCAAGGTATGCTCAAACTGGCCTCCTTTTTTGGCGTTCATCCTAAAGTAAGCCTGCAATGGTGTCTTCAGCTTGACTCCCTTCGGCACATAGATGAAAGTTCCGCCTGACCACACTGCAGCGTGCAATGCTGAAAATTTGTGGAGACCTATCGGTACACAAGTTGTCATGAAATATTTCTGCATCAATTCAGGATGCTTCTGCAATGCTTCGTCACAATCAAGGAAAATGACCCCCCGGTCTTCCCATTCTTTCTTCAAGTTGTGATAGACCACTGTGCTTTCATATTGTGCTCCTACGCCTGCTAACGAATGCTTCTCAGCTTCAGGAATACCCAGCTTATCATAGGTTTTTCTTATGTCTTCAGGGACATCCTCCCAATTGCGGGCATTTGATTTTGCATCAGGCTTCATGTAGTAATGGATCTTATTCAAGTCTAACTTTGCCAGGCTTGGCCCCCAGGTTGGCAGCGGCAGTTCAAGAAACCTTCTGAATCCTTCGAGACGTTTCTGCAGCATCCATTCTGGCTCATGTTTCTCTTTGGAGATCTGCCTGACTAAATCTTCAGTAAGCCCTTCAGGAGCCTTGAATAGCAGTCTCTCTGGATTAAAATGGTCGTACCGTTCCCTGTTTATGGTAAAATCTTGGGTTGTAGCTTCTGACATCTTATGCACCTCTCAGCTTAATCAGCCCTTCAAAATAATATTTGTCGCATACTGCCTCGCAGCCTTTTGGCGTCGGAGACATTTCCTTGTGAATCTGGCAGAAGACCCTGCTCTGCTTCAGCAGCTGATTGATGTACATCACTTCACTAAACACGATATCGGGGCTTTTCATAATGCGCTCAACCGCTTTTTTTATCTCTGCTTTAACCATAGGATTGAACATGATCTCTTTAGCCCTCTTATCATTCTTGTATTGTGAGATTGCCGCAGATGTAACTCCCAATAATACAGCTATCCTTTTCTGAGGTATACCCTGTCGGATCATCTCGATTGCGAATGCCTTACGGATAGCGGGAAGTATGTACCACACTTCCAATTCCTGCGGCAGCATGCTTTGCTTCATAGGATAATTAACAATCGTTAACTATTTATAAAGGTTGTGTTTAAATTTATCAGAATTTACAACTTTTCCAATGATTTCTTTCGGATAAAAGGAGAAACAAGATGAAAAATCTTCTTGCGGTCTTTAGGGGACAGATGCTTAAATCCTTTGATGTTGTGTAAGCAGTTTGGGGAGCCACATCTGCAGGTGAATGAATCCTCATTATCCCAGTCAGCTGTCAGATAATGGTAGGTTATTTCCTCACCAGACTTGATAGGCCTCATTGACTTTAGGGATAGTTCCTCAAAGTCGATGCACGCATTCGGTTCGCAGGAGTGGTTGATAAAATTCTCCTCTGCTTCGGGATTGGCGTTAATAAGATGCTTATCCTCGTCGATTCTAAGGGTATACCTGGAGGGGGAATTCACATATTCCCTGCTGAATTCAAGAATGCATTCTCCTTGTGGTATATCATCTATAACATAAAGAGCTTTGCCCTTTCCATTGGACGATACTTTTACTTTTTTGGATACAAACACAGCCCGAGCACTTTCAGGCAGGTATATATAATTTACTGCCTTAAACCAAAAGTTTAAATAACAATGAATGTATTCTAAATCATATGGAAGCAAAACCTATAAACAAAGAGATGATTATCTCAGAGATAATTGTAAAGCACCCCGAAGTAACTCCACTTTTAATGGAGATGGGGATTCATTGCGTAGGATGCCATGTGAGCGGCATGGAAACGCTCGAGATGGGCTTCAGAGGGCATGGCATGACTGATGAAGTCATCGATGAGGCTGTCAGGCAGCTCAATGATGCCGTGGAAGTCAAGGAAGAGTCTAAGAGCGGTCACCTTACTGTTACTTCTACTGCCGCAAAAAAGGTCAAGGAGATTGGTGCCAAGTCAGATAAGAAAGCATTACGGATTGCGGTAAAGGCTGGCGGCTGTTCAGGATTCATGTATGACATGGAACTTGTCGATGAGAAAGAAGATGGGGACTTCGAGATCAAGGATAAAGGAATCACTATTTTTGTAGATAAGGAAAGCATGAGGCATATCGATGGCGCTGAAGTAGATTATGTCGATAGTCTGCAGGGAGCTGGTTTTAAGGTCTCAAACCCTAAAGCAAAAAAGACATGCGGCTGCGGCGAAAGCTTTGGCTAGGAAATCTTTCTGATCCTTTGTCCTATTATCTCTAACTTTCCTTCATAATCGTCTATCTCTCCAATGATCTCCACATAATCTCCTTCATTCAGAGTCATGTTCTCCTTGTTGAAGACGATAACATCCATGGTGGATGGCTGCGTCAACTCCAGAAATGAGACACTGCCTGTCTGGGAGATCTTGCTTATCCGGCCTACAAGCTTGACATCATCTCCCAGATCATCAGAATCTATCTGGCTTATGGTTCTTTCAGAAGCGTCTATGCTTGAGGATACAAAGAATAAGGCTGCCATACCAACCAACGAAATGGCTAGCGCAATCCTGAGGAGAGACTTTTCATCCATAGGATGGGTGATTAATTACCTGTTTTAAATATTTTATGGGAGTTTGGTTCAGAACCCTTGTAAGAGGGCATTGAAAGGGTTGCCATCAGGCTCAGTACTTGTATCTTCTGGACAAATACTGACATTCTCCGATGGAGCCAACCCTCTTGTCAGTTGGAATTGTAATCTGAGGTACTTCGCATAGGATGTCAACCTTTTCGAAAGAGCCTCAGTAAAGACAACATTATTAAATCAACTAAGATTGCTCAAATTGGGTGATACTATGATAACGGTTTATGGGATACACAGCCCGCATGTTTATCGACTGCGAGCTACACTGATCTTTAAAGGATTGAAATTTCAACATGTGAGCGTCAATTTAAGCAAACGGTCCCAGGAATTCATTGATTTGTCTCCTGTAGGGAAGATTCCGGTACTTAAAGATGAGGATGGCACTGTGGTCTGGGACAGCCTGCATATAACAGCCTATCTTGAGATGAAATACCCTGATTCCTACAAGATGCTTGGTTCCAATGCAAAGGAAAAAGCTACGATATTGAATGTGGTGGCTATGGTCGAGAAGACTGCAAGCGCAACACCCACTCTCTATTTTGAGAAATATGGCATTAATGAGAGGATGAAAGCAAACAACCTTACCCATCGTATCCTGAATTGTGATGCCAAAGCAAAAGAAGATGCCTGCAATGAGATTGCGCAGAACCTTAAAAAACTGCATGATCTTTTGGGAGGAAATAAATTCTTTACCGGGAAATTCTCCTTTGCTGATGCTGCAACACTGTCTCTCCTAAACTCTCTTCTGAGCAGCCAGGTAGACATCGGCATTTGGAAGCCATGGTATGATGAAAAGATGAAGGACAAGAAAATTGCCCCTATGTTTGCATCCAAGGATGAGAAGGGAGTTACAGAGATATAGGAAAATTTTTAAATAACTCTCTATTCTTAAGTAGCCATGTGGTTCCATACTAACTGGTTTGTACCAGCAAAGGCCTTTCTTTATAATAGTGAAACCACTTCCACTAAGACTGGTTCTTTTGGGTTCAGCGGGAATTCTAATTAGTGAATTTCTACAGCAAGTTTTTTAAATACTATACCATTCGCATGGCATAGTTATTTTGGGGTCGGTTATATGCCACATTTTCAAAAACTTGATGCAACTGTAGCGCGCATTTGGCGGGATGCACCTACTGGCAGAAGGAATGTTATGGTTCCTCAGCCATTGATGGCAGCACCCGGAAAGAAAGGCAGATTTCTCGCTGAAAGCCAAGCAGGCTTGACTCGATACTATGCACGGTCAGGTGCTATCACAGTCATTGAAGGAGCTCATACTGGCCAGTTTGCCCGCGGAGACCTTGATTTGTATAGAGATTGGATGCAGGTCAGTAATGATGTCTTACGAGATTATGTGGCCCGTGAGGAAATGTTCATGATGTCTGCAGTTGGAGGACCAAAAGCACTCCAGATGGCTGAATTAGCAGCTGAGCAAGGAAGAAAGATGGTCATGGTCGCTCCTTCTGCTTTTACCGGTGGTGAGACTGGGGTTCTTCAGGATGTTAGTGGGGCTCTCGATAAGCTGGGAGCAATTGCGGAAGTCATTCCAGTATATGGATTCTATCTGCAGCCGGCACTGAGCAATATCATACTTCCTAAAGGGTTATGGCAGGGAATGTTTGAGTTTGCCTATGGGGCAAAAGCTGCGCCATTCCATCGGGGATACACCAATGTGGTCATGCAGGCTGCATTGGAGAGTGACCGATTGTCTGAATTGGTGATGTCGACAGGCAATGATGATTATATTGTGGGCGACTTCATTCAAAGGTGGGGGAATGCACCATCGAATGTACAGATGCAATACGGTTTGCTTGGCCATTTTGCTGCTGATACTGAAAGCGCCAACGGTCTGGTGGCTGTGCTTAAGTGGTACCGAGACCAGCCAGATGTTCCTAATGTTGTATCACCCGAAATAGGAACAGCGAAATTTCCTGATTTGGATTTTACTGCAGTCATGAGACATTTTAAGAACGATACCAACCATCCCGCATACGCTTTTGCGGAAAAAGCTGTTCAACACGGGATAAGAAAGATAAGTATTGTTGAATTGGCTGCTGATGTTACCAGTATGAACCGAGCTTTGTTTGATGATATGGACTTACCTGGATCACCACCATTCGATAACTCAGTCTATGGAGTGCAGTGGAGGCTTGCCCAACTTGGCGTTGTACCATCTTCATTCGGGATACATTGGCCTGCGTTCGGAGATCGATTGGAAGTCGGCAGGCCCGGATTGGAGAAAGAGATTTCAAATGCATATGCGATGAGGCCCTATCTTTGCGACAGGCCAGTCACTGGCCAATAGAGCTTATGAGATCTCTTCTTTCGTAAGACTCAATCAAAACCTTTTTAAATAACCACTCTCTTAATTTCTCTATGGGTGATTTACAGTATAAGACAACCGCAGACATAAAAGTACCTAAGCAATTGATAGACCAAGTCTTGGGCCAGGAGTCTGCCGTCAATATCATAAAAAAAGCTGCATCGCAGCGAAGACATGTTCTTTTGATAGGTGAACCCGGAACTGGTAAATCCATGCTGGGCATGGGCCTGGCTCAGCTTCTTCCCAAGGAGAAATTAGTTGATGTTGTGGCATTCATGAATCCCAATGATGAGAATGCCCCTCTTATCAGGACTGTTCCTGCTGGGCAGGGCAGGGATCTAGTGGCTAAGGCCAAGTTGCAATCCATTGGCAGCTTCAAGAACCAGAGCCTTATCATGTTTGTATTGGTGCTGATTGCCATGTTTGCTCCCTGGTGGGCCCGGAATTATTACAATTCAGATATCATGTTTGCAGCATTCTTTTTAGGTGGCATGATATTTTTAGGAGCGTTCATCGTGTTCCTTAATTTAGGGAGGCGGATGCCTGAGAAAGTATCTGCGCCTAAAGTCATAGTTGACAATTATAAAAAGGAAAATGCACCATTTAATGATGCCACAGGCACGCATGCCGGAGCACTGTTGGGAGATGTGTTACATGACCCATTCCAGAGCGGCGGTTTAGGGACACCTGCTCACGAGCGTGTGGTAGCTGGCATGATCCATAAATCACACATGGGTGTTTTATTTGTGGATGAGATCGCAACTTTGCAGCCGCATACGCAGCAGGATCTGCTGTCTGCATTGCAGGAGAAAAAGTTTGCCATAACCGGCCAATCAGAGAGGAGTGCTGGAGCTATGGTGATGACTGAACCAGTTCCATGCGATTTCATAATGGTTGCTGCAGGCAATTTAGAGACAGTGAAGCATATGCATCCTGCGTTACGTTCCAGGATCAGAGGTTATGGTTACGAGATTTACATGAATGATACCATGCCTGATACGCCTGAAAACAGGGACAAGATCGTAGTTTTCGTTGCGCAAGAAGTGACCAAGGATAAGAAGATACCCCATTTCCTCAAGGAAGCTGCTGAGGAGATCATCCAAGAAGCCAGGCGCATGGCAAACAGGAAAGGCCATCTTACCCTTAGGTTGAGGGAGTTAGGGGGCTTAATCAGGGCTGCTGGTGATCTTGCCAAGGAAGAAAATGCGAAGTTTGTGACCAAGATGCATATTCAGAATGCCAAGACTATTGCTCGTCCGCTTGAGAAACAGCTGGCTGATAAGTACATCGAACGCAAAAAAGAATATGCGATCATAGTCACTGAAGGAAGGAGCGTTGGCAGAGTCAATGGGCTGGCAGTCATTGGTGGCGAGGAGGCATTCTCTGGAATAATCCTCCCTATCGAGAGCCAGGTAACTCCTGGGGGCCAGGAATCAGAGATCATCGCAACTGGTAAATTAGGGGAGATCGCCAAAGAGGCAATCAAGAATGTTTCGGCAATCATCAAGAACTACTTTGGCCAGGATATTAAGGAGACGTATGATATCCATGTGCAGTTCCTGCAGACTCACGAAGGGGTTGAGGGTGATTCTGCTTCCATTGCCGTAGCTACCTCAGTCATATCTGCATTCAAGAACGTTCCCATAAAACAGGAATATGCAATGACTGGAAGTCTTTCGGTAAGAGGTGAAGTGCTGCCTGTAGGTGGGGTAACTTCAAAAGTCGAAGCTGCTATCGAAGCAGGAATCAAGAAAGTGATTGTTCCAGCCTCCAACCTAAAGGACATCATCATCGATCCAAAGAAATTATCTAAAGTCCAAATTATCCCTGTCAAGCACATCTCAGAAGTGCTTAAGGAAGCGCTTTACTGGAAAGGGAAGGAGTCAATCCTTAAGAAGATACTAAAGAGTTAGTTTCAATTGCTCGGTTATGCTTGTGAGATGTTTTAATTCCAGGCCCATTTTATACAGAGTAATCATCAAGAATTTATAAATATGTTACTTATCACCACCCTAAGATGGTGAATTTGTTAAAGTCAGCACTTTAGGAAGATATAGTGCCGAAAAGCAACTTGTTCAGTACTGTGATATGATACTTCATTCTCCATAGCTCTCGCTAAACTTTTTTTGCAGCCATCGCAAATGACTTAAGAAAGGTTGGCATCATTCCAGGAGCTTCCTTCTTGGCGTAATATCTATCACTCTGCGTCTTTCTGGCTCTTGTTGTTGATTTGCAAGCATATGCCTGAGCATTGCGTTCTCCTGCTTGATTCTAACCAATTCAGTATTGTCGTCTGTTTCTATTTGCAGATAAAAGCATGGTTCATTCATGCTCTTCATGAATTCTTTTAATCCCATTTTGACCTCCGCATCCTTTTCATTTTCCAAAATGCCACTTCTCAACAAATTGAGCAAGTTTCTTTTTCTTTTCATCCGGCAAATCTTCTATCATGCTGAGCAGCTTATCCAGGCTGTCTTCTTTCTTGTCCATCTTATATCCTTTGTATAAAACCCCTTCTTGGTTCAAATATCAGTCCTGCCTTCATGAGCTTGCTAAGAATCTGGGCAGTATCTTTCTTAGGCACACCGTCTTTTTTTAGTTCAGCCTCAAGATCATCACAAGGGATGGTGTGGCCTATCATCTGCTCTAACTTCATCAGCACACTCCATGGATGCAGCAGCTCTGAGGGGATGTCTTCTTCAGTCCCGATCTTCCTTTCGATCAGTCGTTTCACATACCTGAGTGTAAGGCTGTCTTCTTTTTCCAGGTCAAATTCGAGTTTCATAGGTTCTGGTATACTATACTCCTATTTAAATATTTATATCATTTAGTATAATATTCTCTAATTAAATAGAAAACTATTTAAAGCAGGGAATAATCATGTCAGTCATGGAAACTTATATAAATCCGGCTTCCACCATACCTCCAGATGGGGGGAAAATGGGCAAGAAAGTACTTATAGCGACACTGTATTCAGCAGACCCGGTAATATTGGCAACCACCAGGCTAGGGCCTGACAGGCTTGTATTGCTGGTAGATAAGGATCCCAGTTCTGAACAGGATAAGAGCCTTAAATTGATTAAGGATTCACTAGGCAAGGTCATCGATGTCCAGGTGATCAGGACTGAGGTGTATGATATCGTTTCTGTGGCTTCTAAATGCGTTGAAGTGATTGATCTGCAGCCAAAAGATGATGCAATCTATGTGAATATCACTTCCGGGCGTAAGACAAAGGCGATCGGTCTATTGTTTGCTGCTTATGCGCGTCATGATAGGGTAAAGAAGATAGCTTACAATCCTGAAGAGGATAAATCTGCTGTTGTGTACTTACCCCGGTTATCCTTTAAACTGACTGAATCACAGAAACGAATACTGGAATATCTTGATTCTGGCAGGTACAAAGGCAAGAATTACACTGACATGGCCAAGGACATCGAGCTGAGCCAAGCCATGTTCTATCGGGCTATTGATGAATTGAAGGACATGGATCTAGCAACAACAGATCCTGAACTGTCAATCACAGATGCAGGCAAGATTGCGAGGTTGTGAAAGATGGTGATACTGAGGCATTATGCAAAGCCAAGGATAAACAGAAACAAGGAAGAAGTAGAAACGTTAATTTATCATGTATTAAAATATCCTCAAGTTAAAAACAGGTACGTCAGAGGACTGCTTTCTGAACTGATTTGGAAATTGAGCGAATGTCCTGAAGGAAAATATTCTACAAGATTAGTTTCAAAAGAAGTGTCAATTTCCTTACATAAAGGGATTGAAGTTCAACATGAACATATTGTTCCCAAAAAGTTTATAATTGATGAATTGGTAAAGAACAAAAATAATAACTCTAAGCTTAAGGAAATTTTGGATTCTGTTGAGGGATGCATAGTCACAGTTAACGAACATAAACGACTAAAGGATAAATACGGCTATGATTGGAAGAAACGATATAAGGATGCGCATATCAGTGTGATTGATAGGAAGACGAGAAAAAAGGAGGTATGATGGACATAAGTTCATATTCAAAATTAACGGTGCCCAACGAAATATTTTTACTTAAAGATGCAGGGAAGATAGCGAGGTTGTGAAGAATGAATCCAGAATCAAAAAAAGTCAAAAGAATTCTTAGGAAGTATGTCAAAATCATGGAGAACTTGAGGAAATTGAAGGTAGTAAGGACAGAAAAACTCGTGGCTGACCTCGGAGAGAGTCTGGCATGTAAATATCTTAGGCTGACGATTGCGGTGAGCCCAAACAACAAAGGTTATGATTGTATTGATGGACGCGATAGACGATATGAAGTCAAGACCAGACGACCGGGGTTCGGTAAAGATGATACCTATGCCTATAGTTTTCCTGTTCCTGCAAGGAAAAAATTCGCTTTCTTGGTGTGCGTTAGTCTCTCCTACGATTTTCGTTTGGACAGAATGGCACGCATCCCAAAAAAAGATTTGAGGAATTATTCCAATAATATAGTATTGACTAATAAGCTTGTTGCTGCTCATCCCAAGTGGATTGTGGAGGACAATGTTGCTGCAAATTAAGTATAGTTCAGTGAGGAGTATGGAGTAAAATTGATATGAACGCCTTTTCCCATTCCCGGTTGAGCTGCTTTGAACATTGTCCACTTAAGTTCAAGTATGCTTATATTGATAAGATTGCGAGGTTGTGAAGAAAATGGAGAAAGAGATAATATCTCGGCTGAAAAAATCTTTTGAGGATTATGCTAATGAAGCAGATGGTTTAGAATTCTGGTTTGCAAGAGATCTGCAGAATCTGTTAGACTATGATGAATGGAGGAATTTCCTTAATGTTATTGAAAAGGCAAAAACAGTATGTGAAAAATCTGGTCAGAATATTAAAGACCATTTTGTTGAGGTCAACAAAAAGGTTACTCTGAAGACTGGATCGAGAAAAGGGTTCGGGGGATTGCAGTTAGAGATGAGCTTACAGATGAATGGAAAAAGAGAGGTGTTGGAAAGGATCCCGAATTTGGTGACTACACTGCTCTCAAAATGTAGTCACCTAAATAGAAATATTTAAATATGTAGTCACCTTATATAGTACTATGCACATCGAAAAGAGGCGAATAGGGGGAAAGGTAAAATATTATCTGGCTCATTCTTATAGAGAGGGTTCTAAAGTACATAAATTTAGGAAATATCTAGGACAAGATACATCCAAAATGACCGAGCGGAAAGCGATAGCAGAGAAACTGATTTTAGAAGAGATACATAAGTACAGGATCATAAAAGATCCGTTGCGTTTTGAGCTTACTCAGAAAGAGGTACAAGACATACAGGCGGTACAGAAAGAGATCCCTATCAGGATATCGCATCTTTCGTGGAAAGTGTTCTCCGAACTGTTCACTTACAACACCAATGCTATAGAAGGCAGCAGGCTTGACCAGAAAGAGGTCAAAGATATCCTTGAGAAGGACAAATGGCCTGATAAGTCAAAGGAAGATATCGCTGAAGCATATGGGGTAGATGAAGCTCTACGGTTCATACGGTCCAATCCAACACATATATCAGTTAAGCTTGTACAGAAGATACACAAGATAGTATTTAAGAATTCAAAGCCTTTTGCAGGAAGATTCAGGAAAAAAGGAGAGGAAGTCTGTGTCATGGATGGACGAAGAAATATTGTGCATGAAGGAGCGCCTCAGGCACGGATAAGGCATCTGATGAATGAGCTTGTCGGATGGTATGAAGACAAAAAATCTAGGTATCCTGCACTTGTACTGGCAGCTGTTGTCCATAACCAGTTTGAGAATATCCATCCGTTTGCTGATGGCAATGGAAGAGTTGGTAGGATACTGTTAAACAATATACTCATCAAACATGGAGTCGCTCCGGTGAATATAGGCTTCAAGAATAGGGCAGAATACTATGCTGCACTGAAAGCATATGAGCTTGACAAAGATATAAAGCCGACGATAAAGCTGTTCATGAAAGAGTATACGAACCTACACAAAAAGATGAAAGACTCCAAACGGAGGAAAATGTAGACATGAACCTTTTTTCCCATTACGCTGTTTTGAACAGTGTTCAATGCAATATGTTTACTTAAAGGTTCAGGGAAGATTGCGAGGTTATAGAAAGTAGTCTTAATAATACCACAAAAATGGTAATATTTATAAATAATATTAGATTAGTACTACAAAAATGGTAAAATCAATAGTTCATTACCGGGAATTGGGCAGCATAAGAGATCTAGCACCGACTGAAAAGGAAGCATACATTGATTTTCTGAATGTAACTTATGCTGACAACCTTAAGGCAGCGGAATTCTTGCTCATACAATTTCCGCGCTGGAGCATCATTGCAGCATATTATGCTATGCATGACATCTCTAAATTGTTCTTAGCTAGAAACTATAACCTGAAATTAACATCCCCCCACGTCCATGCAGCTGCGGTTCAAGCATTGCGCGAGTTTGTGAAGAGAAAAGATATCATCGGTCTCATTGAGAAGGCCGAAAAAGAGTATGATTCGATCATATCCCTGCACCTTGCTCTGTTGCAGGGAAAGGACGAACGGGAGAAATCACAGTATTACACTTCTGATACCGTAAGTGCGAAGGTAAGCTTGGAAAAAGCATCGTATTTCTTGGAAAAGCTTGCAAAGCCGTATGTGAAGCTAGTACTGGACCTGATAAAATGATAGTCAATATATTGAACAACAAAAGCATCTGGAAGTTCATCGCTTTGGCTTCATATTCTCCCGGAGCGGGGTATACCCGAAAAGAGATCAAGAAGCTTCTACATGGCACCAATCTTTCCCTGGACAGGACATTGAGCAAGCTGTTATTCTACAAGATAATCACCAAGGACAGGCGACTTATCAAGCTGAACTTTGAGAATAATGAAACTCTCGCTCTGCTTGACCTCATTGGAAAAGAGAAGAAGCGGATGAATTATCCCTCTTTCGAATTGTTTATAGTCCTAGTTGAGTTCTTAAGGCTTATTGAGGGCTTTTCAGTGGATTCCGCATATATGTTCGGTTCCCATGCCAAGAAGACTGCATCAGTCTCGTCTGACATCGATATTGCTGTTTTTTCTCAGGGAAAAGTGAATATGATTTCGGCTAAAGACCAGATTTTGCAGCTGTATGGGAAAGATATCCAACTACATTATTTCAGGACCAATGAAAGATCAAAATTAGTCTCAGAAGTGATGAAACACGGGGTTAGGCTGATATGAACCTTTTTTCCCATTCCCGGTTAAGCTGGTTTGAGCTACCCTAAAACAAAAGGTTTATAAACTATAATGGACACGTGTTTATTAAAATGGACATGTACAAATTAAAATGGACACGATTGCAATTGGAGATAGTGAGATTCCTATCCATCAAAGCAGGGCAGGATTTTAATCTGAGAAAAGTAGCACAGGCTCTTGCAGTTTCCCCCACCGCAGTCTCTAATGTGCTGGAGGATCTTGAAAAAGATTCTTATATCTCGGTGAAGAAGTCAAACACGATGAATCTCATGTCCATCCAGCTGAACAGGGATAATAAGAAAGCCATAGAATTCAAGAGGACTGAAAATCTCCGCTTGATATATGACTCAGGCCTGGCTGACTTCCTCTATGAGCTATTCCCCGGCTGCGCGATAATACTCTTTGGCAGCTATTCGAGGGGAGAGGATGTGTATGGTTCAGACATTGATGTTGCAGTGGTCGGTATGGATGAAAAGCGCATGGAACTGAAGAAATATGAATCATTATTGGAGAGGAAGATCAGCATTAATTTCTACAAATCCTGGGCAAAGATCCATACCCATCTTAAGGAAAATATCATAAATGGGATTACCCTGAGCGGAGGGATAGAATTATGAGGCTTCCCAAGGATTTTGACGAATATGTCCAGAAAGGTGTGATGAGAAAATGCTCCATCGATAAGCCACGAGCTGAATTTCTGCTTCAGGAGGCCCAGAAGTCTTTCAAAGGATTGACTAAACGCCTTAGCGTGATGGGGATAGATGAAGAGACTGCCAATTCTATCGTAAAAGACTGCTATGACATCCTCATGGAATTGCTGAGGGCCCATTTGCTGCTGAACGGTTTCATTTCCTCTGGCCTTTTTGCCCACGAAGCAGAAGTTGCGTATATGAAAAGATTGGGCTTTAAGGATACCCAGGTTTCATTCCTTAATGACCTACGATATTTCAGGAATTCAGTAACCTATTACGGCAAGATACTGACTGTAGAATTTGCTGAGAAAGTCACTAAGTTTACCATCGAGATATATCCAAAACTGGTGGAGAAGATTGATCTGAAATGAACACCTTTTCCCATTCCCGGTTAAGCTGTTTTGAACAGTGTCCCCTTAAGTTTAAGTATGCTTACATAGATAAGGTTAAAACCGAGATTGAAGAGACTGTTGAGACATTCCTAGGTTCCCGGGTTCATGAGACCTTAGAGAAGCTGTATAAAGACTTAAAGTTTCAGAAGCTCAATTCTCTTAAGGAATTACTTTCCTTTTTCAATAAGGAATGGGCCAAAAACTGGAATGATGCCATAATCATTGTCCATAAGGAGTATGATTCTGAGAATTACCGGAAATTAGGGGAGAGATTCATCACTGACTACTATAATAGGTATAAGCCTTTTAATCATACTCGCACCATTGCGTTAGAGACTCAACGTACTGTTCCCTTGAATGATGAGTACAAGATCCATGTGCGGATCGATAGGTTGGCCATGGCTGATGATACTACATATGAGATCCACGATTATAAGACGAATAACTCACTTAAGACCCAGGATGATCTTGATAATGACCGACAACTGGCTGTGTATGCGTATGGCATCAAGAAGATGTATCCAGATGCCACTAAAGTACGCTTAGTATGGCATTTCCTGGCTTTTGATAAGGAAATGAGTTCATTTCGTACTCCCGAGCAGCTGGAAGAGTTACGTACTGAGGTTATTGGGCTCATCGAGAAGATCAAGAAAGAGACTCAGTTCAAGCCGCATGTTTCAAAATTATGCTCTTGGTGTGAATTCCAGCCAATCTGCCCTGAATGGAAGCATAAGTTCAAGACTGATTCCTTGGAAGCTAATGAATATCTTAAGGAAGATGGTGTTAAGTTAGTGAATAAATTTGCTTCTTTAAAAGATGAGGCTGATATCCTCAATGAGAAACTGGAGAAGATCAAGGAGGCTTTGGTTGCATATGCTCAAAAGGAAGGTGAGTCTACTATCTTCGGGTCTGATGTGAAGGCTACGGTGCGGACTTATCCCAAACTGAGCTTTCCTAAGAAAGAAGATGAAGCTCAGGAAGAATTCTTTGAAACTGTTAAGAAAATCGGCCTTTGGGACAAATTAGCGACTGTTGATGTTTATTCTTTAGCCAAGATGATAAATAAAGGTGAGATCAATGATGAATTGGTTAGATTGCTTGAGAGGTTCATCACAAGATCAGAGGCTATATACATGAGGGTGGGGAGGAAATGACAATACTCTCTCGACTTTTTAAAATTGTCAGAAAAGAAGACAAACTTACTAAAAAGAGTGTTAAGAAAACTGCTAAATTACATTCTTCTAAAAAAGCAATTTCACAATTCAAAGACGAAGAATTATTTAGTGGTTTAGACGACGGACAAAAAAAAGCAGTTGTTTCTGATAATAAGCGAACATTAGTCCTTGCTGGTGCAGGAGCAGGAAAAACTAGGGTGTTATTGCATAGAATCATTCACTTAATCAGGAACAAAGAGGTAAATGCCGGAAACATACTATCAATCACTTTTACAGTTGATGCTACACAGGAAATGAGGGATAGGTTAACTACTTATTTTGAGCCGAAATATGCTAATCTGAAAACAAAAAAAGTTAGCGAAGAAGACTTAAAACAGGTTCAAAAAGAGATAAAAGAAAGAAATCCTGAGTTGAGAGCCATCTGGATAAGTACAATCCATTCCCTTTGCTATACCATCTTAAGAACCGATGGAGCTAAAGTGTTTAACACCCACTTCAAGGTAATTGGGGATGAAGAAAAACAAACGGAGAAATATAAAAGCAAGATTACACAACAAAAAGTGATCAAGTATTTGATAGATGGGGAAGCTAAAAACGATCCAGAGTTTATTGAACAAGTTAAATCTTTTATTCTAGATTATCTTGTAGATTATGAAAAAATCGCTCCAGATAGAATATCCTACAAGAAATCAAAATATATCACCTTAAGGGGGGAAGAAGTCAAATCAAAATCAGAAAGGGATATTGCAAATTTTCTTTTTCAGCATGACATTAAATACATGTATGAACCATTAGCCGACTGGGTTGATAAGGATGACTCAAAAAAATCCTATCACCCGGATTTTTATCTTCCAGAATATCGTATCTACATCGAACATTGGTATGTTTCTTCTCCAGATGATAAAGTTACAGATAAAAGTTTTGATAAGGAGAGGTATTTAAAAGAAAGAGACTGGAAACTAGACCAGTACAAGAAACATAAAAAATGCTTAATAGAATCCTTTGAAAGTCTGATGCAGGGCAAATTAAGTGACTATTACAACTACCTTTACAAAGAGATTTATAGAGAAACAAATGGAGCAATAAAACTTAGGCCCTCTACCGAATTTATTGGATCTTTTAAGCACCTTAAATCAGGGCTTGACCTGTTTATTACGAGTGTAATGAAGATAATCAACTTAGCTAAATCCAACAGGGTAAGCACCCCCACAATTAAAGAAAATATAAAAGATGAGAAACATGAAGAGGTATCACGATTTTATAATTTACTTATCCCTCTTTATGATTCTTATGAAGATTATTTAGAGAAGAAAAGTTTAATCGATTATAATGATATGATCCATCTGGTTATAAAACTGTTTAAATCAGAACCTAATGTTCTGACTAAATATCAAAAAAGATTTCAACATATCTTAGTAGATGAATACCAAGATGTTTCTGCAGCGCAGGTTGAACTGATAAAATTATTATTGACTGAAGAGAATAATCTATTTGCTGTTGGAGATGATTGGCAAAGCATATATGGATTTAGGGGTAGCGAAGTTGAATTTATTGTTAATTTTGAAAAAGAATTCAAAGGAAGCGAGAAGATTCTTTTGCCTTATAATTATCGATCAGCAAATGATATAGTAGAAGCTTCGAATATTGTGATTAAAAAGAATCCAAATCAGGTAGATAAAGATATAAAAGCGTTTAATTCTTCCAATAGTGAGAAAATATTCCAATTTAATGCCTTAAATGAAATTGATGGCGCTAATTTTATACTTCAGAAGACTAAAAAACTCTATTCTGATGGGTATAAGTTTAAAGATGTGCTATTTTTATACCGTAGGACACGGCATTGGGTACCTTATGGGAATTTTTTTAAGAAAAGAGAGTTTATTATCAATAAAAAGACTATCCATAGCTCTAAAGGCCTAGAAGCTAAAGTTGTATTTTTAGTCGGTTTGAGTTGCGGAAGTTTTCCTTATGTTTGGGAAGATTCACGAATAATCCAGGTTATTAAAAAATGCGACTTAACGAAAAAAGAAGAGGAAGAAAGACGGGTCTTCTACGTTGGTATGACGAGAGCAAAAGAAAAGCTTTTTTTGATTTCTGAAAGGAATAACGAATCTGAATTTTGCACCGATATTCCTGATGAGTTTAAGATAGTCGAAATATCAAAGGCGGAGTTTAGTGAAGAAATGCTTAGCGATTTCCTTAAAAAAGTTTATTCTATGGTTAATGCTAAAAAAACAACTGAAGAGATAGCTAAAGAGATTGGGAAGCAAAGTAGAGATGTTGAGGTGTATATTGCTAAATTTATTGAGACTGGCCTTCTAGATGTTAAAGATTTCGTAGAGGACAAAACGTATGAAGTGATTAAGAAAGCAATTCCAGAAAAACTAGAAGCGCCATGGCTAGCTTCAATCAAAAAAAGATTGCCTTCAAACATAACCTATGGCCAGATAAGGTATGTTATTGCTGATTCGAAAAAAACCAAAAACGAAACATGACTACTGACGATTTTGTTAAAGAAAAGGGTGAGACGAATGTGGTCAGGGTTGGGAAGAAGTAAGTATTTTAAGTCAGTATCTGTTTACTAATAAAAAATGGACAAAACAACAAGTGTTGATAATTTGAAGATGAAAATCAAGAAATTCTGTGAAGATAGGGATTGGGATCAGTTCCATGGTGCAAAGGACTTGGCTATTGGTATTATTACAGAAGCTGGTGAATTACTGGAAAACTTCAGATTTAAGTCTGAACAAGAAACCGATGAAATCCTTCATTCTGATAAAAGAAAGGAGATAACTGAAGAATTATCTGACGTTTTGTTTTTTGTGTTAAGGTTAGCTCAGCGGTATGATATCGATTTAAGTGAAGAACTTGAAAAGAAGTTAAAGAAAAGCTCTGAGAAATACCCTATAGGGAAAGCTAAAGGGAGCAATAAAAAGTATGATGAGTTGTAAAACATGACTGAAATAAAAACTTTCCATTTTGATCAAACCGGACTTTTTAATATTAGAGAATATGGATTCGGCTCAAATTGGCCTGTTGTTTATATTCTAGAGAATAATTCTAATTATTATATAGGGGAAACTGTTGATGCGTACACAAGGGCAAAACAACACTTAGAAAATCCTGCACGTAAGATATTAAAGAAAATTCATTTATTGATTGATGAACAATTTAATAAATCTGCCACCTTAGATATAGAATCATCTTTGATAGAATATTTCTCAGCGGATGGAAAATTATTGCAGAATGGAAATAAGGGCTTAAGTAGGCATAATTATTACCAGAGAGAGATATACCAAGTCAAATTCGAGAATATCTGGAAGAAATTGATCCAGATGAATATGGTAAAAAATGAATTATTTGATTTGAGAAATAGAGATTTATTTAAGTATTCTCCGTATAAAACATTAACGGAGGATCAACATTCCGTTTTATTAGAAGTCGTTTCCAATATAAAAAATGGAATAGAAAGACCAAATCTTATTTCTGGGGGACCGGGTACAGGAAAAAGCATTTTGGCAGTCTACTTGATGAAATATTTTGCACATGATCCTTTTTTTAGTAAATTTAAAATTGGATTGGTCATACCTATGACTTCATTTAGAAGCACCTTAAAAAAAGTTTTTAAGCAAGTATCCCGACTTAAAGCTTCTATGGTTATGGGTCCAAGCGAAGTTATCGATGGAGATTATGATGTTCTAATCGTTGATGAAGCACATAGGTTAAAGGCTCGGAAAAATCTTAATCCAAGCGAATATACGATTTTTGATAAGAACAATGAAAAAATAAGTAATCGAGAGGGTAATCAACTAGATTGGGTAATCGGTAGTTCTAAGTATCAAATATTGTTTTATGATGAGTGCCAAAGTATTCGGTCTTCTGATATACCTTCGCCCTATTTTAATAAAAATTATTTCAAAAATTTTGAATTAAAAACACAGTTACGGGTAAAGGGAGGTTCGAGATACATAGATATGGTTGAAAGATTCTTTGGCAATAAGGATTGTAATTTCAAAAATTTTGATAATTATGAATTTAAGTTTTATGAAGATCTAAAACAAATGGTGGAACATATAAAATGGCTAGATTCAAAAGAAATAGCAAAAGGAACAGAACATGGTCTGAGTAGATTGCTGGCAGGGTACGCATGGGAGTGGAAATCTAAGAATTCAGATGAGGCGTATGACATAAATATTAAAGATGTAATGTTAAAATGGAATTCCAGTACTAAGAATTGGGTAACTTCTAAAAATGCTATCAATGAAGTCGGATGTATTCATACTATCCAGGGTTATGATTTAAATTATGCTGGAATCATTATCGGACCTGAATTATCTTATGATTTTAAAAATAAAGATTTTATTGTATTTAAAAATAAATACAAGGATATTAAAGGAAAGGTATCTTTGGATAATCCGGGAGATTTAAAGAAATACATCTTAAATATTTATAGAGTTCTTATGACAAGGGGCATTAAAGGCACTTTCATTTATATCTGTGACCCTAATTTAAGGGAATATTTCAAGAAATTTATTTAATTTTTTCTTCAAAACTAAACCAACAATCTCCACTAAGAATGATATGATCTAAAAGATTAATCTTAAGCATGCTTGCTATTTTCTTAATTCGAAATGTTACTTCTTTATCTTCCTCACTCGGTTCACAATCCCCACTAGGATGATTATGAACTAATATAATCGCATTGGCGGAGTTCCTTATAGCTTCCTTAAAGACTTCTCGTGGATGCACCAGCGAACTGTTGAGAGTACCGACAGAAATCAACTCTTCCTTAATGATTCGGTTCTTGGTATCCAATAGTAATGCATAGAAATGCTCTTTTTTGAGGTCCTTTAGTCTATCTACAAAGTAATTATAGACATCTTGAGCACATTCAATTGTTGGTTTAAAACCGCCTCTTTTTAATCGTGAAGTTTTCCTATACAACTCGAACAATGCCTTGATTTTAAGTGATTTTACCGTTCCTATCTCTTTCTTAAGTTCCGTAAGTGATAAATTGCTTAATCCAGCTAAGCTTTTGTGTTTGGAAAGCAGTTTATTTGCCAATTCCACTGAACTTTCATCCAACTTAATACCTTTCTCTAAAATAATGGCCAATAACTCAGCATCATCTAATACCTTATCCTGACTTAACTTATACCCTGGTTTATTGTAAAATGGGATATCTTTCAGGCGCATAATTACCAAAGAATTCAACTTTCTTTAAATGTATTTCCTATAGATGTCGAGCTGTTGCAGCGAATGAACTAATATTAGAGGTACATTCAGTATTGTTATTCTTTTCTGCTTTTCCTTCAATTTTCTGGTCAATAACTTCCCAGTAGAAATCAATAAATTTTTTTACTTCAGCGTTATTGACATTAAGTTTATACAAAACTATTTTGGATATTTTTCTAGTAGGCGTTATCCATCCATCATTAGCTAATTTCTTAACCAATACTTTTACGCTTGAATATCCTGCTTCCGAATATTTAGATATTTCTTTTAAAGTGTAGTCTAAATCAGAGTGCGTAATCAAAAAGTCCAATATCTTGTTTTTTGGGTTTTCTCCTTGTTTTTTCAAAAAAATTGATTTCATTTTTCACGCCTCGTTAAAGTAGGTGTTTTGTAAAGAAGACATTCTTTTTTTTGACACATCACCTTTAGTTCACTACCCTGTTAACAGGGGTGTAATCGCTACTATTTAAAGGTTATGTTTTCAATCATTGAAGTCACAATAACATCCATTGGGGGTTATATAAATACCATAACTTTATAAATAATTCAGTATTTTTACTCTCAAAAAAGAGGATTTAATCGATGACTAAGGTACGGAAAAGTGAATATATCATAGTCAGTAGAACCATCTGTAAGAGTCTTCGATCTTGTGGCTGTTATAATGGGACACATGATCTTTACTTTGACAATCTCGCAAAGGGACTCGCTGATAGGGACTTTGATAAACTTAACATCACCAAGGATAAGATCAGAATCGTCGTGGAAGCCTTGTGTAAACAGGGTATTTTGCACAAAAGGAAGAAGATGTATGGTTGGAAGTATTCCCTCGAAATGAAACGGATTGACAAGATCATGGAAATTTGTAAGGAGACAGGCACCAGATCTATTGTACCTATTCTTTTGATGTTATAAATGTTTCCTGATGGAAAAATTCTGATACTTTGCTAAGTATAACTTCATACATATAGCTCACGCTAAGCTTTTAAAAATAATGCCGTGCATATACTCGATGAATATCTTACCGTATTACCGCTCATATCCGTTAAATTCAGAATGTTCCTGTCCAAAATCCGTTAGATAGAAAATTTGATTTCGCCAGCAAATAGTCAGGTTCAATATAAAACTTTAAATATACTCTAAATTTTCTCGGGTAAATGATCCAGGCCAGTCAGGTAAGGATTGAAAGGCTTAATTCCGCACATGATCTAAGCTCATTTAAGTCCTACGAAAGAGAACTGGTCGATTTCTTGGTTGAGGACGCTTTAGATAACCAGAACAAGAAGATATCCGTTACTTATCTATGGTTTTTGAAGGATGAATTGATCGGATACTTAAGTCTATTGAATGACCGGATAAATCTTGAAGGGGACCTCCAGAATTATTTCAGGGAAAAGGGCATCCTGTATCGGTCATTGCCTGCCCTTAAGGTAGGAAGATTATGTGTAGATGATCGATTCCTCAAAAGAGGGATCGGTACCTTGATGCTGCAATTCGCCGTTATAACTGCGGAACGAATCTTTGACAAATATGCTGGCTGCAGATTCATAGTGCTTGATGCCAAGAGAAATCAGGACAAATCAAAAGATTCAATACATTTCTATAAGAAAATCGGACTCAGGGTATTGAAAGAAAGAAAAAAAGGCACCACACCTATGTATTGGGACCTCAGTAGCGAACATCAAACTTCGTCTTTAGAGCGTTCTTGATAAAGGCAATCCTTCTTGGATCAGGATTAGTCTCCTCTTTAATCATATTCTTTACAAATCTGATCGCATCCACTCCTCTTAGGGTAGGTGTTGCTCTAATCGGTTTTGCCATTGTTTCTTGGTAAGTCTGTGTTTTTAATAACTTATAGGAGTACTATTCAGTAGTATATAAACTTTGCCACGAATTCATCTTATTGCAAATTTAGTCAAAACCACACAGTCACGGTATGAAAAACTTAGCCCGATGCTAGGGTAGCAAGAAGACAGCTTCCCCAATTCGATCTGAAGATTGAATTTGTATTAATCCTCAAGTAGTTATGAAGAGATATATTTAAATACGCTCTGAGAATACCCTTGATTACCATGCAGGATGTTCATCTGGTAAGGAAAGGGAGAGACAGCAGACCCAAACTATATGATTTTGGGGATTTTGCATTTAGAATTCTTGAAGAAGAAAAGGATGGAGGAATAATTTCGACTATTGAACCGATAGCCAGGCAAGAACCGTTTGCTACTGTGCACGATGCCCCCACTCTGGAAGATACCTATTTTGTCTGCAAAGTTGACGAAGGACTTGTAGATATGTTTAGACGTATAACTCGGCTCGGTCAACAAGACGAGACTCAGCTTGACGGATTGTTTGATCTTTTGAATGATCATGGGGATTCAATCTCCGATGAAGCTGAAAGGTATCTCCCGGCAAGAAAGTATGGGAGCCCACATGAGAGAGCTGCTGCATTCCTCAATATAATTGTATTTGAAATGGACAGATATATAAGTGACAGGAATATGACTGCGGATGGTGCTAGCCGGATCAATGGCACTTTGGCAGACCTTTCAAGCAGATTTACAAAGGTCTCACGAACTTTGGACCCTCCTGAACTGACTGCTATGCTGGATGCATCAGAAGCGGTGTATCCTCTGAGGTTCTTTTCGGGTACTGGATATGGCACGGGGTATGGATTCTCCCAGACAGATTGTATGGTGCGAAATGTCGGAGAACAATCTGAAGCCCTTCAGGATGAACAGGTGAAGATTGAATATATAGCAGCATTGCGCACATTTTTTGAGATCAGAGCACAGCGAAAAGTCATACCACTCCAAAACAACCTTACTTCTCAATCACCTCAGGATTTCCCGTTCGGTACGATATTGTATATGAACCAGAAACTTGCAAAAGCAGCATCAGAGCCTGCTAAGTTAGGAGTCATCAGAGAACTGGTCGCAGAAGCACAAACTAATGCCAAAGGACAGTAAAGACTTTCTTCATATTCTAAATCTGACCTCAAACTTTACTTCACCCATCATCCTATTCATGGTACTTCTTCGAATCTTCCACTATCTGAAGGTATCTGCGCATGTCTTCATCGAGGATTGCATGGATCAACGGTCTGATCGCCTTGTAAAAGTACTTGAGTTCAGTATTGCTCAGCTTCTCATGGGAGAATATCTTTCCCATGATACGTATCTTAGCAGGCGCGAAGAGAGTGCCTAATGACTTCGAGGTATTAGGACTCTTCCGGATGTGTATCTCTTCCTTAAATTCATTTTCTTGTGCTTCTTTGGCCTGTCTGAACAGATTATGATAGTAAGAGATATCGCCTGACTTTGATGAAGACTTGAGGTAACTACTGTCTATCCCTTCTTTCTTGAATATCTGTATAGCGATGGCTATCAAGCGCCGGAATCGTCTCTTCTTGGAACCATCAAGCTTCTTAAGTATAGCACCGGTATCTATCTTTTCCTGCAGCAAGATAGGGATTGCCGCATCCAGCCTTTGATTATCTTGGGCCAGAATAGCCAGGATCTCTTCTTCAACAGATCCGTACCGAGGAAAGTCTAAGGAGAATCCCTTCCTTTCCAAGTCCTTCATCAATCTTGCCGGTATCATAAGTTTCTCTTGAAGTGCTTGAACTTATAGTCAAAATCAGCTATAAGAGACACTTCAGCTATGCTGTAAAATCTTTTTTCCAAGGCTGCCACATCTATATCCAATTTCTTGACTATATCTCTGCAATCTTCAATGTCCCGTGGTTCTGATCGTGCTATCTTGGTTATTATGATATCCTCCCAGTTCAATATGAATAGTCTTAGCTTCCCCATGGTCCTGATGAGCTCTGACTTCTCCTTCCAATTAGGAGGCAGTTCAGTGCCCAAGATATAACTGTGGTAAAAGACATCGATCCTGACCTTACCAAGCATCCAGATGTTGCACAGCTGTGAGCTGCTCTTCTCATCAAGGCCTGCGCTCTTGAATATCTTCTTTATAGTGCTGTAATCCGCATCAGACAGGAAGTCTATGTCTCGGGTGGATTCCTTGATGCCTTTGAGCACCATTGCAGTACCGCCCATAGCATATAAGTCGAGTGCTTCATCTGCTATGAGCTGCAGGAATCTTTCAAGCTCCTTTGAAGCTGTGCTTACAGGGTTCTTGTAGTTGTCTTCATACATTTTCGTACACTTTTTCTTACTAATTCATATGAATATTTAAATCTTTCTCTTTTATGATACATCTTTAGCTCATGCTAATCTTTTAAAAATAACACCGTACACAAAAGTTTTAGAACTTATTTTCCGAACACATCATCCCAGTGTTTAATATCCATAAATAAGACCTTACCCCCTTTTACAGAAAATAATAGAATATAGTTTCCAGTGAGGTGTATACGTTTGTATTCCTGCAAAGGGGATCTCAGATTCTTGTAAGCATTGATGGTCTTTTCATCTCTACTGATGATTTCGAGAACTTTCTTATAAAAGATGGATGTAAGAACTCGGTCTTTCTTTCCGAGCTTGGCTAATTTCGCCCTTAGTGTATCATGTATATCATATTCAAACATGTTACAGGCCAAGTAATTTTTTGAGTTCTGAGTCAGTCATTTTTCTATTTGGGTGCTTTTTCATATGCGATTCGTACATTGCGTCAAGCTCTTTAAGCACCATCTCATTTGGAGCAAGCTCAACATACTCATTTCCTGCTTCTAACGCGAGCTTCTTTAGAGCTTCATCTCTATTTTTTAAGCCAAACTTACCCTTTATTACATCTAATACTCTGACAGTATACTCATCCATCTCAAATCGTGCCTGTATCACAAATAATCACCTTTAATCATAAGTAATCACCTTAGGCTTATAAATTTTTCGATTACAGCTCTCGCTAACCTTTTAAAAATAATAGAAAAAATACCGTGCACAAAGTTAAATGAACTATTGGAGATTGCATGCTGAATACCTCGCCGAAGCTTGGTACTTACACATCAATTCCATCAAACGGGTATTTTGCCCGTGTTCTAAGCTGTCTCTTTTCTAGGAGGGCTTCGTGCTTAGATGCTTTCAGCACTTATCCCTATAACGCGTAGCTGCCCTGCATACCTTATCAGATAACAGGTCTACCAGAGGCGTCGAGTCTTCGTTCCTCTCGTACTAGAAGATCCTTCCCATCAGACAACAACATTTCCAGTAGATATCAAACAAACTGCCTCACAGCGTTCTGAACCCAGCTCACGATCCCTTTTAATTGGTGAACACCCACACCCTTGGCTGCTTCTGCACAGCCAGGATAGGAAGAGCCGACATCGATGTAGCAAGCCGCGCCGTCGATATGAACTCTCGGGCGCGACAACTCTGTTATCCCCGGAGTAACTTTTCAGTCATCTCTAGCCCCCATCAAGGAGGGCATAGAGGTTCGCTAGGCCACTATTTCTAGTCTGAATCAAATTTTGTTAATGATGCAGTCAGGCTAACTTTTGCCCTTGCACTCTACTTCCGATTTCTGACCGGAATGAGTTAACCATTGGGCCCGGTTGATATCTTTTCAACCGGGTGCCACCCCAGCCAAACTGTCCACCTATTGGTGTCCCCTTTGCAGAGTTAGTAACGCGAGCCCTGGAGGGTAGTGTTACATTGCCGTCTACACTCAACCCAAAAGTCAAGCTTTAGCGACTCCTACCTACGCTATGCAACAAGGCTTGCGTTACAGCAACAAGCTACAGTAAAGTTTCACGGGGTCTTCGCTTCCCACTGGAAATCCCTGGCTTTCACACCAGGAGAGGGTTTTCAGAGGAATCTAGTTTAGGACAGTGAGGATCTCGTTACACCACTCATGCGAGTCGTCATTAAAACGACAAGGTATTTCGCTACCTTAAGAGAGTTATAGTTACCCCCGCCGTTTACCAGCTCTTAGCTCCCTTGAAAGGAAGTTTAAAGTACTGGCACTGGGCAGGTGTCATCGAGCATACAAGGCCTTGCGGCTTAGCGCTCAATTAAGTTTTTGTTAAACAGTCGGACCCTCCGAGTCATTGCACCCTGTGATTGCACACATACGTATACAACCTCAGGGACCCCTTATACCGAAGGCACGGGGCCAAATTGCCGATTTCCCAAAACTAGATTAGACCTTCTCACCTTGGGCTTCTCACCCAGGGGCACCAGTGCTGGATCTGGGTACGAATAACTAAGATTTTTCCTTGCTTCCTTTTCAGTGGCTCCAGATATCAACTGAATGCCTCATACAAGACACTATTCCTGGATTTAATCAGGTTCTCATCATTACAATACTCCCCTGATTTATTCCAGTTAACATAGTAGAAAAGCTATGTCAGCCTATTCCAAAGCGTCAGAAGCAAGACTAGCGTCGCCGCACATACTTAGTCAGTAACGGAATATTAACCGTTTTCCCTTTCCTTACATCTTCAAATTATGAAGTCAGTTAGGATCGACTAACCCTTGACTGAACTGCATTGTCAAGGAACCCTTGCCCTTTCGGTGGCAGAGATTCTAACTCTGCTCTGCTCCTACTACCACTAGGATTCTCATTTCTGAAAGGTCCATACCTCCTTACGAAGATACTTCTGCCCTATCAGAACGCCTGCCTACCACTATTTTCATAGCCTATAGTATCGGTAATCAACTTAGCCCCGTCCATTTTCGGGACCCATCATCTTGACAAGTAAGCTGTTACGCACTTTTTAAAGGGTGGCTGCTTCTGAGCCAACCTCCTCGCTGTCTATGACAATGGACACCCTTCACCCTTTAACACTTAGTTGATATTTTGGGACCTTAACTACAGTCTGGGTTGTTCCCCTCTTGGATACCAAGTTTACCCCAAGGCACCCTGTCTCTTGGATTCTACGGCTTATACGAGTTCGGAGTTGGACAAAGGACCGATCCGTTTCCAGACCTAAGCCCTAAATCCGTATCTCTACCTCATAAAACACCTCTTCCAAGGCTTGACTACGGTCAATTTCGGCAGGAACCAGCTATCACCAGATTCGATGGGCTTTTCACCCCTAAACCTCAGTTAGAAGAACACTTGCACATAGAACCTCTGCAGGCCTCCACGAAGTTTTACCTTCGCTTCACCTTACTAAGGCTTAGATCATCTGGTTTCTGGTCGTACCCAAGTGACTAAAGGCACTTTCATACCTCGCTCCTTGCAAGCTGCGAGCGATTGGTTTCCCTTCGGATTTCTCCTCGCCACTCAAGTACACTCCCTAGCGCGTTATTCAAAACGCACGATACAACTCAACGCTGTATCTTCCCATTACTATTAGGTTTCAGAATCTTTTTACTCCCTGTTAAGGGTTCTTTTCAACTTTCCATCGCTGTACTGTTTTTCTATCGGACTCAACGTGTATTTAAGGTTGGAAGTTGATGCCTCCCATATTCCTACTCAGTATCCAGTGAGCAGTACTCTCTAGCTGTCTATTTCCCATCCAGTTGTCCGTACGTGACTATCACACTGTATCGTGCCCCTTTCCAGGGGACTTCCGGTTCCCAAATGGGATGTGTTGGCAGCCAACCACATCTTCTTGCAATTGCTTACAAGAATTCAGTTCGCCTTGCTCTGCTTTCAGTCGCCCTTACTAACAGAATCTCAATTGATTTTTTTTCCTGCGGGTACTTGAACGTTTTGGTTCCCCGCGTTCCCCATCCTTACGGATTCAAGCTGAAGTCAGATTCGGGAATCTCCGGTTCAAAGGCTACATGCACCTCGCCGGAGCATAATGCTGCTTGTCGCACCCTTCATCAGCAGTTGAGCCAAGTCATCCACCTAATAGCGTAAGAAACTTTTATGCACGGTATCATCAAAATCAACCAAGCCATCACCAACATACGTTGGTGAGGACCTTTCACGTTAGTGAATATGAATGGACCCGTCGGGACTTTCACGCCATAAATCGACGAATCCAATTTATGACACATTTTGAACCCGAGACCTCTTCCTTGCAAGGGAAGCGTTCTTCTACTGAACTACGGGCCCAGTAAATGGGTGAAGATGATAAACTCTCTTTTATCATCTAGTAAGTATGAAGATGGCAAAATTTCTTTTGCCATCCTTTTTGAAAATAAAAAGGAGGTGATCCAGCCGCAGGTTCCCCTACGGCTACCTTGTGACGACTTAACCCTCCTCGCAAAGCTTAGGTTCGAACTTATTAAAAATAAGACCTCACCTAGACCCTACTCAGGTGGTTTGACGGGCGGTGTGTGCAAGGAGCAGGGACATATTCACCGGACGATGATGACGTCTGATTACTAGGGATTCCAGCGTCATGAGGGTGAGTTGCAACCCTCAATCTGAACTAAGGTACGGTTTCGAGGATTAGCTTCTCCTTTCGGAGTTGCATCCCATTGTCCGTATCATTGTTGCGCGCGTGTAGCCCAGAAGATTCGGAGCATACAGACCTACCGTAGCCTGCACCTTCCTCCTCCTTTCGAAGGCAGTTCCCACAATGTGCTCAATCCTATTGCTAGTTGTTAGCAATTGTAGGTGCAGGTCTCGCTCGTTGCCTGACTTAACAGGACACCTTGCGGCATGAGCTGACGGCGGCCATGCGCTACCTCTCGGCTCGTCAAGTAAGCCCTTCAGACTGACTTTCATTCTGCCGTCGCTCCTGGTAAGGTTCTCTGCGTTGAATTAGATTAAACCGCACGCCGCACCCCTTGTAGTGCTCCCCCGCCAATTCCTTTAAGTTTCGGTCTTGCGACTATACTTCCCAGGCGGCGAGCTTAACGTCTTCACTACGACACCACATATTCACGAAGAAGATGTGACACCTAGCTCGCAGCGTTTATGGCTAGGACTACTCGGGTATCTAATCCGGATTGCTCCCCTAGCTTTCGTCCCTCACCGTCGAATCTGTACTAGTCAGACGCTTTCGCCACAGGTAGTCTTTCTAGGATTATAGCATTTTACCGCTCCCCTAAAAATACTTCTGACTCCTCCCAGTTCCTATCTCAGCAGTCTTCCCTGCACGCCGATGTGTTAAGCACATCAATTTCACAGGAAATTTACCGAGTCGGCTACGGACGCTTTAGGCCCAATAAAGCTGGCTCCCACTTGTGGCGCAGGTGTTACCGCGGCGGCTGGCACCCGTCTTACCCACCACTTATTCGCCAAAGGATTTAATTTTGGCAAAAGCCTATGCAAAGCATAAGCACTTGGAGTCCCCTTATCACACTTTCGTGCAGTGTAAAGGTTTCGCGCCTGCTGCACCCCGTGGGGCTAGGGCCTGTATCTCAGTGCCCTTCTCGGGGCTCCCTCTTTCAAGGCCCCTACCGATCTTCGGCTTGGTGGTCCGTTACACCACCAACTACCTAATCGGGCGCCAACTCATCCTTAGGCATTACTTTTAAATGAAAATTCATTCCAGAAATAATCATCTATCCGGTTTTAGTCTCAGTTTCCCAAGGTTATCCCGGACCCAAGGTTAGATTATTGACGTGTTACTGAGCAATATGCCGGCAGCACGAGGCTACCTGACTTGCATGGCTTAGTCGAACTCCAATAGCAGCAACCTCCTGCAGGATCAACAGGAATTTTTTTAACGATCCTTCAATATCGAGTCGCAATTTACTTCAACTTGTGGAATTGCACAAGGATTTACCCATACTCGAGCATACTGTCAAGCATGATTCTGAGAATTTTAGACGGATGGTATACCGTCATATATCAGAAATGTACACACATGGTGGCGATGAACTCTTAAGGAAAGGTAGGTCCTTTATAAAGCTTTTGGTATCAGTGAATTTCTGACATTTTAATTTTTGAGTGATAACACAAAGAAAAATATACCTATCACTCCATCGATCTTTCATAAAAAAGGATGATGTACTATTTTTTCAGAAAAAATTATCGCTGGGCTCGTTTACGCTTCTCTTTCTTCATGCGTTTACGCTGCCACTTCCATCTCATCTGGCCTTTCTTCTTCCAGCGCCTTGAACTTCTTTTCATGTTTGCTTCGGTACAATGACCTTATGTAACCTCCGTATAGTTTTATTTTACAATCTTGAGTTTGTTTATAAAGTTATTGAAAATCTTACCTATCAGATTTGTGTCTGGGTGTGAAATACACATCTCTTTAGGGTGAGATTTTGAATTCCAAAAATTTGTCCCCGTAGTGAGTCAGTAATACCTCCCATTTATGTTGGGGATAGGATATACAGTCAAAGGAACAAATTTTTGTTATTTGTTTTATATGGAAACGCAGAAAAAATTCTTATCTGATAAATCTATCTTGTTAGTTGTCTCACACTCAGGTACATATCCCATCCGTTACCTTCAGCAGTTCGATCCTCTCTTACTACAAATCGGTGGGCCAGATAAAATTCTTTGGCTCCTGGTGTGTGCTGGCCAGGGTTTGTGACAAACAACATGACATTTTCACGCAAACCATGCTTCATCATTTCACGGAGCATGGTTTCCCATGCCTCTTCATACAACAGTTTATATCCTCTGTCAGGAGTGATGTCCAGGGATGCCACCAAATCATCTGCGCCTACAATCTGTTTGCGTATAAGCTCGCTTACACCGTATGACATGTCCCTTGCTGGTGTGACTAATACGTTGCCTGCAGCAACACGGCGATCCCCCACAATTGCAGTATAGTCATAAGACTGATACAGGTCACCCTTAAAATCACATTTTGAGTCTATGGTTATTCTTGTGATTTGACTCAAGAACTAAGCTAGCTTTATAAAAATTATGCTTATGTAATAACTCATTAGTAACAAATCTATATCTTATTCAATATCAGAATCCTGCACATACTCTTTTCCTGAATGCAAACAATCAAATGCTTTCTGGACTTCCTTGCCTAAGTACGCAGCATGATCCATTATTGAGATCAGTCCTAAATCAATAATCTTGTAGATTATCTCTTCCGGATTCTTGCCTTTGATGACCACATCTGGTTCATTTTTGGTGAATTTTCCCTCGAGATGTTTGGGTTGGATGATACAATGAGCAACTTCTATCAGTTTTGACTTCTCATCAACTCTTATGAGAAAATATCCTTTTGGATCTAATTTCCAATCTTGTTTATAACCTGAAGCGTTGATGGATTTCATAATGGATTATTTTTCCTTACCTATAAACATATTTGGCTTTTTTCAGAAAAGATCTCAGTTTTGGTGATACGAACGTCTCGGTCCGCTTCGTCTGGGGCCGCGCGGACCAAAGCTTCGCCTACCATATGATGGCCTTTCTTCGACAAATTCTGCTTTTACGACCTTGACTGGTTCAACGTAAGGCCTGTTTTCTTTGGTGATCTCAACATCATTTTCCCTCAATACCCTACTGAAATTATCATGGCTGTCCTCGGACAGCAGGTTGATAACTTTGCCTTCCTTGCCCGCCCGGGCAGTCCTGCCGATCCTATGTATATACTCTTTGCCGTCTGGAGGCAGGTCATAATTGTAGATATGGGAAACATGCGGAATGTCAAGGCCTCTTGCGGCCACGTCAGTGCAGACTAACACATGGGTTTGTTGTGCATGGAACCTTTCCATGGTTTGGGTGCGTTTCGCCTGGGAAAATCCCCCATGGATGGCTTGCGCATGCACCCCATTTCCTTTGAGGTTTCTTGCGACAAAATCAACATTGCGCCTGGTGTTGCAGAATACCATGACCAGGCCCGATTTTTCATTTTTCAGGAGATGGACCAAAGTTGCCAGCTTGATATTCTTGGGAGTATCATAATATACCTGCTTTAGTTTTTTAGGATCCACAAACTTCTCTGCAGATACTTTGATCGGATCTTTCATATATTGTCTGGCGAGCTGTGCAATCTCTGGATAGATAGTTGCTGAGAAAAGCAAGGTTTGCCTATGCGCCGGACACCTGCTGACAATGAATTTGACATCATCGATAAAGCCCATGTCAAACATGCGGTCTGCTTCATCCAGGACCAAAACCTTAACCTTAGATAGGTCTATGGTGTTCCTTCTCAAATGGTCTGCAAGCCTTCCGGGCGTAGCAACAACAACCTCACAGCTCTGCAGCTCTCCAAATTGAGGATTTATAGAAACGCCGCCATAGATGCTGATTATACGCAATGGACGATATTTCGCAAATTTCTTGATTTCTGTTTTTACTTGGTCGGTGAGTTCTCTGGTTGGCGTAAGCACTAATGCTTGAATGCCCTTGTGCTTCTCAACGGATGCAAGTATACCTACACCGAATGCGAGCGTCTTGCCGGATCCTGTTGCGCTTCCGGCGATAACATCCTTCTTTTGAAGAACAAGCGGTATGGTCTTCTGCTGAATTTCAGTTGGTTTCTGGAATTGAACTTCCTCGATGACTTTGAGGACCGCTTCGTCAATACCTAATTTTTTAAACTCTTCCATTAATATGTATCCGGATAGGGCAATGCTTTATAAGCGTTGCGGTTGGTTTCTCGAAACCGTAAGCCAGTCATACAGGATCTTTCTTGCGGCACGTTCAGTGTCTGGATATCCTCCCTTAAGCTTCATATGGAGTTTAAACGCAATATCCTCCAGGGTTTTTTCTGGGTCCTCTACATCTACATGATACACATTCTTTATGAAGTCTTTTTGCTCTATGATAAGCTTTGTGGCTGCAACATCCGGATCCTCAATCGAATATGGATTTTTAGCACCTTTCAACACCAAGAATTCATCGTCTCCCTTCTGGATCACTCCTGGAGTATCAATCATCATGAAATCATTTCCTATCCTCAAGAGTTGTTTGCCTTTGGTGAAACCCGCTTCGGGAGATGTCCTTGCAGATGCCTTTCCCTTGAAGGCATTGATCAAAGAGCTTTTCCCCACATTGGGGTAGCCGACGACACCCACTTTAGGATTGTGGATCTTGTGTTTCCTTGCCAGGTCCTTGATCTTTTGCCTGAGCATGGTCATCCCATAATGTTTTATTGCGGATACAAAGACACAGTTCTCAAATTTCTTCTTCGCTTCGTCCAGGGCGTTTTTCTCCACATAATCACATTTATTTATGACCTGGATTAGGATCTTTGCCTTCTTCTCTATCCTGGTGTTCCTTGTCTCATCTATGAAACGTGCATCTAGGACTTCCAAGACTATATCTGACTGCCTCAATACCTCGTCTACTACCCTCCCAAAACTGCGCATGGTATGGAATGACTTGCCTGAGTATATAAAGATAGCAGTCAAAAAGTTTATAAATAAGTTGTTACGCCAAGGGAGCTATGGGAAAGAAAAATAAGAACAAGAAAAAGAAAGTCAATCCCAAGCGGGAGAGATATACCAAGTTCAGGAAGGATAAACCCTCATCCATGACTTTTACAGCTCCAGATCTAACTACCGATGAGCAGAAGCTTCGCCAGGATGACGAAAAGAGGATTGACCAATTCCTTCGTTTTAACCGCAATCCACCAACCAAGGAGATTGTGGAGAGAAGGATGAAGAGTAAGCGGTAATGCAGCTCCATGAATTTCTAAGCAGGACTGGTTTTTTTGAGAGTAAGGCTGCTGTCTTGCAGGCTTTGCAGTCTGATGAAGTCAATGTCCGTTCCAGAACCATCACCAATCCCAGGCATTACTTGGATCCAAAGAAGGATTTTGTGTTCTGGAAAGGTAAGCCTCTCAAGATGCTTAAGAAATGCTATCTCCTATTCAATAAGCCAAGAGGTTACCTCTGCTCCCGGCTCAGCAAGAAGGATATCTCCTTAGGCAAGAAAAGCATCTTCTCACTTTTGGATGTTGATACGCTTACTTTGAATACGCTCTTTTGCGTCGGCAGACTGGATGAGGACAGCTCAGGGCTTATTATATTAACAAATGATGGGGATCTGTCTTTTAAGATTGCGAATCCTGAATCAGGCATACTTAAGACTTACGAATTTGTTCTGCAGAAGCCTCTGAATCAGGAAGAAATAGATGTAATCTCCGCTGGTGTAGTCATTGACCTTGAAGTTAATGGAGTTACAACTCCGTATAAGACAAAGCCTTGCACAATTACCGGGAATACCCTCACACTCACTGAAGGGAAGAAGCGCGAAGTGAGAAGGATCTTTGAGAAGGTTGGCAATAAGGTCCTTGAACTTAAGCGCATCTCTATCGGTAGGATTTCAGTTTCTGGGATACCAGAGGGAAAGTTCAAATCAGTACCTAAAGAAGATATTGATGAATTACTTTAGTGCGAGGGTTCGCAAGAACCCTGCTGGTTGAGCACAGAGCGAAACCCGCAGTGAATTGTGCATAGACACCCGAGCAGGTAATTTCTTATTCTCTGTTTCTTAAAATGCGGACTATAAAAAGATATTGAAAATCAGTTATCTATGTTCACTTTGAAGAATCATTTTAACGAATGGATTATTAAGATCGTTATCATCCATATCAGGAATTATAGACAGATTGGCTGTTTTGAGGTAGGCATACAATCGCTCAATATCGTTTCTCCTTTTGTCATTTGCATGCAATGCTGCAATTCCGAATGGACAAACAAGGATTGCAACTTGTTTATTATCTCTATAAAATACAATGTGGCGTGGTGGGTGCAATTCCTTATGCAGACCCAGTTTTTCAATGTTTAGCGTACCAGTTGCAAGATACGTTGCCATGGTAACATCGTCAACATGACTTCCATGGTATCCTTCAGCAGCAGCATGAAGTTCCTCTTGTAGTCCACACTCTAATATGTTTAAGGATGCTTCCCCCCTAAAACAGCCTAAAGCCCGCACCCCGGCAAGGTCTACTCCTTCTTTTATTGTCCTTCCTTCAAGAGGCAATGCAGTGCACCAATAAACAGGCATTAAGCCCCTAGAAGTTGCATCAATAAAAAATTCTAAAGCTCCTTCTAATGAGGTAACTTTCCTTTTCTCTTCTCCAAAATCATGGGGGAGAGCCAGTTTGACTGCTATAAGCCTACTTGCCGTTTCAGTCTTTTGCAGAGAGAGATATCTTCCTTGTTGTAGGAAATATCCCCCTCTGGCGTATTGGAATTCCGGCATCATGATTATTTGTCTAACCTCTCCTGTCTTTCTTAGGAGAAGAATTCATTTATATTTTTAAATATACAGGTTTTAGAATATATCACTTCTAACTCTATTGATATCATATACAATCAAATTAAGCGGTTCAAATGTGGCAACAACAATGGCAAGGTTACCTAAATCAAGATAAGATTTATCATCAATTCAACTCAGATAACCAACAGATGAACTAGATTGAGTCTATCCCTGCGAGCATGCCATACACCAAGTCCTGGCAGCTGCGGATCATCTGCTGCAGCCTCATGTCTAAGGTGGCATTCCTTATCTGGCCCATACGGTCCAGCATCTGCCGGAAGAACCGTATAATGTCCCCCTCAAGAAAATTTGTGTTATCCAGTATCTCAAAAAAATTCTTCCCATAATAACAGGGGTGGACCAATGCAGTCATGTCATCCAGATGCCGGAAGCGGTGCTCTTTGAATGCAGCACGATGCACTTTTTGTTTGAGGTCAGTAAGGAATTCAGAATTGTACCTCTTCTTAAATTCAGTGCGTTCCCTCGGCTCATAGCACAAGCATGCGATAACCATGAGAAGCTGGTACTCATTAAGATGGTGGTAAAAGCCAGTCGCAAATATCTCTCCGGTAATGATCTCGTCAGCGTAAATCTTCGATGAAAATTCTCCTTTGTTTGTCAATCTGTCATTCTTGATGTAGCCTAACTTGGCGAGTTTCTTTGATGTCTTGATGAATGAATTGCGTACCATATCCTTTGATCCTTTTTGGTAGGTATAAAAGCTCATCTGCAATATTTTCTCTATCTCTGCATCAGAATGGTTCTTGATAAGGTTCAGTACGGTGTTTACCGATAGCCTAAACTGGGACTTTATAGGCTCAACATCCTTTTCAGTCATTCTCTTCAGCAATCCATAATCAAAGTCTCTTCTGTCTATCATAGCACAGACAAATCCTTCCTTGTCTATACCTCTTCTTCCTGCCCTTCCTGCTATCTGGAAATATTCCTTGGAGTTCAGGAATCGGAAGTTCATGCCGTCAAACTTCCGCAGGGATGCGAAGCATACGGTCTTTGCAGGCATGTTGATGCCAACAGCAAATGTTTCAGTGGTATACAAAACATTGATGAGTCCCTGGCCGAACAACTCTTCAACCAGCTCTTTCATCAGGGGGATAAGGCCTGCATGGTGAAACGCTATGCCATACGGCAAGGTCTGCCGCAATATCCTTGTAGAAGCCAGATTGTTGACCTCCTTAGGTGCCTGAGCCAGTTTCTTCATCAGGTAGGATGATATCTCAGGATTGGGCTTGAAAAGGCCTGCTTTCGACAGTTCCAGCGCAAAGACCTGGCAGCCTTTTCTTGAAAAATTGAAGAAGAATGCAGGCAGTTTGATATCCTTGACCAATTCCACCTGGTTAAGAGGTTTCACTTCAGGCATACGTCTCCTCGAACTTCTTATCACATGCCTGTAATCCGGAATATGGGCAATCTCATTTATCTCTTCTAGTGTGGTTAAGCCCAGTTCTGCATCGAAGAACTTCTTATGCAAGGGGACCGGGCGTTGGGTGTGTATAATCGTTTCAACTTCATGCCCTTTTATCTTTGCGATCCAGGCTGAAAATTCCTTTGCGTTGGGGATTGTCGCAGACAAGCAGAGAAATCTTGTAGCTTCTTTTGAGAATATGATGGATTCCTCCCATACATACCCTCTTTCGACATCATTGATGTAATGGATCTCATCAAAGATGACATAGGCTACCTCTTTGATATCTTTTGTCAGGACCATGTTGCGGTATATTTCTGTGGTCATGATCAATGTTTTTGCATCCGGGTTTATGACTATGTCCCCGGTAAGAAGGCCAACTTGGTCCTTTCCGTATTTCTTTGTAAACTCCTTGTATTTCTGGTTGGAGAGGGCTTTTATGGGAGCAGTGTAGATAACCTTATCCTGCCTATGTTTGTCTATTATGAAGTCTGCTATGAGGGTCTTGCCTGATCCGGTCGGTGCCGAGACCACAACTGAATGGTTGTTGTCAATAGCGACTATGGCCTGTTCCTGAAAATCATCTAGGATGAATCCTTGATATTCCATTCCAGGTTTCAGTGGGCCTGGATATAAAAAGGTTGCCAATGAGAAATGTATATCTCTCTTTAGAGGCGTAATGTGCGGTTGATTCCAGGAATTAAAAAGCAGAATAAATTATGCCCCCAACGGGATTCGAACCCGTGTCTTCTCCTCGAAAAGGAGAAATGATTGGCCGGACTACACCATGGGGGCTTGACAGGCTTTCAGAATATGTAATCTCTTTAAAAAGATTTTTATTATTACGGCGAATCCTGAATGCTTTATGCTTAGGGTTAGAACAGCTGCGGATGTCGAACGGTTTGTGGAGTCCATGACTTATGAGCATAGGGATCCTTATAAGGTAAGATCTGCCTGGCAGGTTATTCGGTCTAAAAGAGGGCATTGCGCTGAAGCATGGTTGGCAGTTTCTTTGCTGTTTGAGCAATTAGGTGTACTCCCCTGGGGATTATACCTGGAGTTTAGCAATACTACCGATGGGATTGTAAGGCATCTTACTCATATCAGGGATGAAAATGGATATATCGGGTTGGGAAAATCGCGAACTGAGGCTCTCGGAGGAGTTGCAGGACCATACTTTTATGTGGAGGACTTAGTAGCATATTATCGGTCAAGGAAAGAACGCGAGGGATATACTTTTAGGCATTGGGAGCTGGTTGATCTCACTCCTACTCGAGCAGACTGGCGGTATGCACCGCAACCTTTTGAACATGTAACCGATTTCGCTAATCCAGACTGTCAAAATAAGTTTACCGGACACATGAAGGTGAGGCATCGGCTCGGATAGTCTTTCCACTACCCTGTAGTTATAAACTTTTAAATATAAGCTTAACTTAGGGCTTAATTAAGACCGACTGGACTGTTCGGTTGCCCTGGAAAGGGTGTGTTCATACAAGCCTCTGTCAGGTGCTCACCAGTAACGCAGTGTCTGGACTATAACTCACTGCAGGAAGTCGACGCCTGTTAAGCTACCTTGTGGCACGAAGGAGATAACCTTTAAAGCGCATTAAGAGATTAAGCCTGAGATTATTCGACGCTTAAGGAACTCCGTCACCGAGTCCAGATGTCGGTCGGTTTATGATGGCAAAGAAAAGAACGAACAAAAAATCCGGTAGGAAGATTTCTAGGAAGCCAAGTAGAAATATCTCTTATAAGGGCAGAAAACCAAGCAATAAGAGTAAGATTTCTAAAATAAACAAACTGATAAAGCTGGCACGGAAAAAATTGCGCGCTACATTTAAATAGTAGTCTTCTTCTAGATGACATTATGCTTGCATTAGTTCAACTCACTATCCTCTTTTTTGTATTGTTTGATCCGCCTTTAAGTTTGGTAGTGTTTGTGGCAGGCACAGAGCACATGGTATGGGCTGAGAAGCGTAAGGCAGCAATCTTAGCTGTCCTGATAGCAGGGCTTGTCTCATTTTCTGCTTTGATCTGGGGTCAGCAGCTTTTGGGATTGTTCAATACCAATATAAACAATTTCAAGGTTGCCGGTGGTATCATACTTACCATTCTGGGAATCAAAATGGCATTGGGTTATCCGATATTGCCTATTGATGGAAGCAAGAAAGAAAGATCTGCACAGGCAATTGCAGCTCTTATCGGGACGCCATTACTCACTGGGCCTGCGGTGATCACTTCTTCCATTGTACTTAGGTATGAATACGGCTTTGTGCTGACTGCAACTGCAATACTTATAGTCTTAGCTGCAACAGCTCTTATGTTCCTGCAGGCAGATAGGGTGCATGCTTTCTTAGGAAAAGGTGTTACCAGGGTAATATCCACATTTCTGGGACTGATAACAATTTCATGGGGTATTGGATTCCTCAGGGATGCGCTCGCTTTCTGAAGCCGCTTAACCACCAGGCAACATACTCTTCAGAAATTGTTTTATTAAGGATTCTTTCAGCTTCTCGATGAAACTTTTTCTCATTGAATGGAGCAATAAGGTATGGTTTTTCTTCTGCTACTTGCCTGAATATGTTTTCGACAGATTTTACCCTTCGCAGCTTCTTGAGAATTTTAGTGTCAGTAATCATAGGTTTCTACAAAATAAAAAAATGGGCCTATGGAGATTTGAACTCCAGACCTCCGGCTGACTTAAGCCGGATGTTTAAAGCGTGGCCATATAAGACCGGCGCTCTAACCAGACTGAGCTATAGGCCCCTGGTCTGACTGGATGCCCATTTTGTTTATAAAAGTTTCTAACTGAAATCTATCTGCGGAGCAACTTCAGCGCCTTCATCTGCCTGGAAGCTTTCCTTGGTCTCAAAACTGAACATGTTTGCAATGATAGCAGTAGGGAATCTTCTAACTCTAATGTTAAAATCCTTTACCGCTGCGTTGAAAATGTCCCTTTCAACCTTTATCCTATTCTCGGTTCCTGCAAGCTCATCCTGCAAAGACAGGTAGTTTTCATTCGCTTTAAGATTGGGGTAGTTTTCAACAACTACCAATAACCTGGCTAGTGCTGAATTCAAATCAGCGCTGGCAGAATCCAGCTGGGCTGGTGTCGAAGCTCTTCCCACTGATGCACGTGCTTCTGTCAGCTGGGTTAAAACCTCACCTTCATAGTCAGAATATGCTTTTACAGTCTCTACCACATTGGGGATCAGGTCAGCTCTTCTCTGATAGGCTGACTGCACATTAGCCCACTTTTCATTAATCGTCTCATCAGACTTAATCAATCCATTGTAGCTGGATACAAACCAGATTATGGAAAACAGGACAATAACTCCTACCACAATGAGCGCAATCTGTCCACCGCTTAGTGTTTGTTTTTTTGCCATTTTACCTCCGTGCCATATCGGCTAACTTTTCTATCTCTCCTTTATCGAGCCACATGCCCTTGCATTTAGAGCATACATCAATGCTGACATCCCTCTTCTTAAGCTTTTTCATCTTGATCTTGCATCGAGGACATATCAAAAGCTTTTCCTTCATGTCTACCACCTTCCTCCGGCTCCACCGCCGCCAAAACCTCCACCGCCGAATCCACCAAAGCCGCCTCTTCCGCCACCCCTGCCGCTCAGCAGCATAGCTGCGATGAAGGCGGCATCAAAATACCTATTTGTTCTCCTTTTGCTGCTTGCTCCTAAAATAGAAAGTATTATGATAAAAAATATCAGCGAAGTTATATAATTGCTGAGATTTAATGAAGTACCTGTGTCGCTAATATAATATGTTGAATTGGTGTCACCGCCCAAAATGCTATTTATTGACTGGACTGCTTCAAAGATACCCTTTCCATACTCCCCATTCTGGAAATTGGGAACTAAGTAATTTCTGCCAACCCTGCCCACCTTGGCGTCATTCAGTATCGGTTCAATGCCCCTGCCAACCTCAAATCGGTAAGCTCTATCTTCTATAGAAACCAATAGGAGCAATCCATTATTTTTTTCTGAATCCCCTAATTTTCCTTGGGCGACCTGCAATGCAAAACTCTCAATATCCTGGCTTTTGAGGTTGTTGACTGTAACTACAGCAACCTCTGCAATACCTGCATCCTGCAATCCATTTAGCTGAGCATTAATCTCAGCCACATATTCAGTACTTATTATATTAGCATAATCGTTTACATAACCTGTTAGTCTAATGTCCGATGGAGTTTCAGCAAGAACAATTGGCACTATAAGGACTAAGAGCAGTATATACGGTCGCATAAAATTATACAAAATTTCCTTGTATAAAAAGGTTTCCCAAAAGAACGATCAAATGCGCCGGCCGGGATTCGAACCCGGGTAAGAACCTTGGCAAGGTCCTATCATAGCCACTAGATCACCAGCGCTTGTAATTGGCGAAGCCAATGGCTTCACCCAATGGGCCCAACCGGACTTGAACCGGTGACCTTCGCCTCGCTTCGGGCTAGATCCTGTTTACCACAGGTCCCTTGTAAGGGCGACGTTCTAGCCACTGAACTATGAGCCCAATGCAGTGAGACGAATTTGCCTGATGTTTAAAAATGTTTTGATGGGCCTGCTGAGATTCGAACTCAGGACCTCCACTGTGTGAGAGTGATGTCATAACCACTAGACCACAAGCCCGGAATGGTTTCGCAATAAGTATAAGTAAATAAACTTTTGGTTAAAAACATTAATAAATGGAATAGCATATCTGTACAGGTATGAAACTGGAGAAAATCAAGAGCAAAATTCCTACTCAGTTATTTGAGATCCTAAAAAAAGATATTGTTGAGTTGAGACCTGCGCAGGTGAAGGCTATTACAAAAGGCCTTCTGGAGGGCAAAAACCTCTTAGTGTGCACACCCACAGCTTCAGGCAAGACTTTGATCGCAGAACTTGCAGCTCTGAAGTCAATACTGGAGGGAAAGGGAACTGTGGTATACATCGTCCCTCTGAAAGCGCTGGCATCTGAGAAATATAAGGATTTCAAGGCGAGATATGGGCATCTTATTAAGGTGGCATTAAGCATAGGCAACCTTGATTCTGCTGACCCTTACTTAGCTGAAAAAGACCTTATTATAGCGACTGCTGAGAAGATGGATTCTTTGTTACGGCATCATGCTCCCTGGGTACATAACATCTCAGTTCTGATAGTTGATGAGATACACCTCCTCAATGATGTGAGCAGGGGGCCTACATTAGAGATTTTGCTTACCCTACTTAGGCAATTGAAGCAGATGCAGATCATAGGACTGTCAGCAACCATTGGAAATCCCAAGGAACTGGCAGAATGGCTTGATGCAAATCTGGTAGAAGACAGCTGGAGACCAGTCAAGCTAAAGCAGGGAGTTTATTTGGAGGGTAAATTAGACTTTATTTAACTTCTCCATATGCTTGGCCTAGAATACCTAGCGTTATCATAGGGAATAGATAGGTAAACATGCCGATTGCGGTTATCAACAATGGAATACCGATAAGTATTAGGGATAATAATGCGAAAATAATAAGGGCAAGATAGAACACCAGGAACATTCCGATACTGATTGCAGCAGTCAACAGCCATGCAGTCAAATAAGTTGAATTGAAGGCTTTTCTGAATATAACTTTAAAATTGAATGCCTCATTAAATCTCTTTGTTTCAGCGTATCTAAGGAGAACTATGGGGATTAGGTAGGCCATCAGCAAGTAAAGCGGGAGCATGACAAGCATAATTAACGGAAGTCTTGCGAGCATTTCCATAGCTACTGCTTGCTGTGCTTCTGGGCTGAAGGCTGTATTAAGAGGATTAGAGCCAAGCACAAAGAAATAGATTATCATAATGGGGATATAGTAAATCACATTGATGATGACAAGCGGAATTCCATTCAGAAAGTGGCTGCCAAAATTAGACCAAGATGGAATCTCAAATTTCTTTCTTGAAACATTGCAGGCATATTTGAAAACGAATCCATACGGTGCTGCTTCAATCAGAAATGTAGCTAGATAAACAGATATCAATATGGGTATTGGGAGGTAGTCTACTGGATTGACAAAAGTTGCCCCTAATACTATGAACATTACTAGAAATACAATAAGAAAAATTAGGAACATCAGCCCTAAAAGGACAAATGTTCCTGCAAAAAGGTTCCCTACATTAACGAAGGGAGTTTTGAAAGCTTTTCCGTAGTCTACCATTATGCTG
>DATDXC010000009.1:0-18783 GCA_035289425.1 Candidatus Nanoarchaeia archaeon | reverse complement strand
AAAATACGGTAGCCTTTGTTTGAGCCATATGATTTTAAGCGTAAGCGGGTCACGAGAGTGACCAAAATCATAATGAGCGAGAACAAAGCAGTATTTTCCACAAGAATCTCCTGATGTAAATCAGGTTAGAGTTTCAATTTTATAATTATGCCCCCAATCTTTCTCGTCTATGGTATTATTGGACTCTGTAGTCATGAACCCAGTTCAAACTGCGGTGATCGTTATAGACGTTCAAAACGATTTTTGTTTAGATGAGCCAGGAAATTCTTATTTTGACAGGCAGGTAAGGGAAGTCAGGGACGATCTGGCACCAATGCAGGCGATGGTTGTGCATCATCTGATTCCATTCATTGAGAGGGTTAGGACAGCAGGTGGCCCCATTGTCTACATTCAATCGTGTTATCATGAGGGACAGTATGCAGATATGCCCCATTTATGTTTGGAAGGAACACAAGGATGGGAATTATATCTTCACCCTCAAACCGGAAATGAAAGGGTAGTGCGGAAACATGTCTATAACACCTTTGAGGATACTGAATTAGAGAATCATCTGATTGATCGCCAGATAAACTCATTATTGATAGGAGGATTCACCACCGATCGCTGTATTAGGGAAACGGCATATGCATCATTAAGAAAGGGGTTCACTTCCGTTGTTATGCGAGATTGTGTTTCAACTGCCGGATATAAGCTTGCAACAGCTCATCCGCAGGCACTGCAGGAATTTGCTGCTCATGAATCTATACGTTTAATCGATTCTATTAATATAGAGTTCAGAAGATAATCACTCAATCATTTCAATTTCAATATTAAGGCCTTCGGGAATAGGAACTCTCATCACCAAACGCAAAGCACGCTCATCCAGGCCCAAATCGATGACCCGTTTGTGAACCCTCATCTCATATCTTTCCCAGGTAGCAGTGCCGCCGCCATCCGGACCCTTGCGGGTGGTTACCTTCAGCTTCTTGGTAGGCAGCGGAATCGGGCCGCGCATGTTTACGCCGGTCTTATCCGCAATATCCTTGATGGAACTGCATACTTCGTTGATTTTCTGTATATCAATGCTTGCTAATTTTATGCGTGCTTTCTGCATTTGTACCACATGATAAGCCATGCTCACCATGACCCGGTGAGGGGATTATGAGCCTTATTTTTTTACAAGGTCAATGCACATTCCAGCTGCCACTGTTGAGCCAGAGTCCCTGACTGCAAACCTTGACATCTGAGGGATATCCTTCTGCCTCTCAATGACTAATGGCTGGAGTGGCTTGATTTTGACAATTGCCGCATCTCCGTTCTTGATGAAGTCTGGATGTTCCTTGATTACTTCACCAGTGGCGGGATTAAGCTGTTTTTCAATGGAAGTGATCTGGCATGCAATCTGTGCAGTATGGATGTGGAATACTGGTGTATACCCTACCGTAACAACACTGGGATGATTCAGCACTACTATCTGAGCAGTAAACTCACTGGCGACTGTGGGTGGATTGTCTGCCTTTCCGAGAACATCTCCGCGGGCAATGTCTTTCTTTCCGATTCCTCTGACGTTAAATCCGATATTATCGCCAGGCAATGCTTCCTGCATCTGTTCATGGTGCATCTCGATGGTCTTGACCTCTCCCGGAACTCCTTTACCTTCTCTTCCTGGAACAACAATGACCTTATCGCCGACCTTCATAATGCCTGTTTCAACTCTGCCTACAGGCACAACTCCTATTCCAGTTATGTTGTATACATCCTGGATAGGAAGCCTCAAAGGAAGATTGGTTGGCTTCTCAGGTTCCTTGATCTGATCCATCTGGGCATACAATGAATTGCCGGTATACCAGGACATCTTATCAGACTTCTTGAATACATTCTCCCCCAGCAGTGATGCCAAGGGCAGGAATGGAATCTGGTCAGGCTTATAACCGACGCTCTTTAAGAGAGCAGAGACATCAGTCTTGACTTTTTCGAAAACTTTCTGGTCATAATTCTTCATATCCATTTTGTTGACCGCAACAATAAGCTGGTTCACACCAAGTGTTTTTGACAAGAAGACGTGTTCTTTAGTCTGGGCTTCAACACCAGAAGGCGCTGAAACAACCAACACACCAACATCAGCCTGCGAAGCTCCGGTAATCATGTTCTTGATGAAGTCCTTGTGCCCCGGTGCATCAATGATGGTAAAATAATATTTAGGAGTCTCAAACTTTTTGTGTGCGAGGTCGATGGTAACTCCCCTCTCTCGCTCTTCCTTGAGGTTGTCCATGACGAACGCAAACTCAAAGCCTCCCTTTCCAAGCTCTTCGGCCTTTTCCTTGAGCTTTCGCATGGCCTGCTCGTCGACGTTTCCGGAATCAAAGAGTAGCCTACCTACGGTGGTAGATTTACCTGAGTCAACATGTCCGATAAATACAATGTTTATGTGTGGTTTTTTAGCTGCCATATTAAATACCTCCCTCAAATTACTGTGATTTTAACAGTTCTGGAAATTCTGGCTTATTTATAAAGGTTTCTGTTTTCCCCGAATAAAGGGGAAAATAAAACTTCTGACAAAAAGTTAGTGCAGTTTCTCTATTTCAGGAATTATTATGCTTGAATTCCAGATGCCCTGCTTCTCATCACTTTTTGGAGCAAGAACAATGCATTCACTGCAGCTATGCTGAGCAGCAGCGGTGATAAGATATCATACTTCAAGAATACAAATGCTAAGATTCCGGCAGCTCCCCCAAACCAGACCTGATCCCTCAACTTAACCGGAGACGTCTTCGGCTCCAATAACATTACTCCTGCCAGGAAATACCAAGTCCCATTAGTGATAACTGGCAGAATTCCTTGCCCCGATAGCAAGCTAACGATCGAATAAGCAACAAAAAACGAGAAAAATACACCATATTTCCTGAATTTATAGATAGCATATCCAACCGCAGGCAGCAGGAAGAAAATCGAAACACCATTCAGGTAAGCAGTCCCCCACCAGGATATTAAAATGTACTCTGAAAATAATTTTGTAACAAAATATGCAGCTATCAATGCAAGCACAATCGGATTCACTATGGGCATTGATTTATACCTAAGAAATTTAAATCCCAAAAAAAGTGCTCCGATTAAGCCTATGAATAAGTGATCCTTCAGAGTGCTTCCAGGACTCACCAATAGGAAGAGGATTAAGGCAGAAATAACGATATGAACACCGGAAAATTTTTTCTTCAGCAGTTTTCTGGAAATAATAAATACCAATGAAAAGACAATACCGATAACTAAGGCATGGATCAATATATCCTGAGAAAATCTAAGGATTAAGGTTATTAAGGCATATGCTCCCAGCAATAAAGTAAATAGTATCGTAGGTGTTAGCTTAATCATATAACTTTACGGGGAAGTCTTCACTAATAAACATTTTGTTTTTGGCAGACACAATCAGGCAAGCTATGTGATTTTTTCGTGAGATTGCAATCGCTTCCTCAAACTTAGCAGTGAATAAGGCAGTGGCATATGCGTCTGCATCAATGCCCTTTTCAGCCAAAATGAAAACAATCCTGACATCATTGGCTGGTTTCAGGGTTTTTGCATTGATCAGATGATGGTATTTTCCCCATTTCCGTTTTGAGGGTGAGGATCCTGTCAAGGCTTTGCCATCCAGCAGCAGCTCTCCCAGAATCTTATCTGGATCTGGATGCTCCAGGAATATCTTCCAGTCATTGCCTTTTGCATAGATATCACCGCCAGCATTGATATAGTAGCGGCTGACTCCTTTTGAATCAAGCAGCTGCCTGACCCTGTCAAGCGCAAATCCCTTTCCGAAACCGCCGAATTCTATCTCTTTTCGCAGCAAAACCTCGTTTCCCTTAATTATATACGGTGCCAGAATCTTTTCTGCAATTCTCCTCATAATCCCGTTTTTCACTTCCTTTGGTTTGAAGGAGTATTGAGCATCATAGCCCATACTGTCAAGGACAGATTTCAGCGAAATATCAAAATTTCCATCAGTAATCTTCTTCAGCCTGTTTGCTTCTGTGAGCAGATGTACAAATTCATCTGGCACAGTGTGCCACTTTCCTAAAGACTTATTCAGCTGTGAAAGAAGAGAATCTTTTAGAAATCTGCTATAAGTCTTTTCAATCCGCTCCAATTCTGAAAAACAATCAGAAAATAAGTGAGAAAATTGGCGTGGCAGTTTAATCTCAATCAGGGTGCCAAGCAGTTCCTTCTTCTGGGAAACTTCATCAGTTTGCATCAATCAAGTCTTGCAAGTGATTCTTGAACGCTACTGAAGTCAATGAGCTTCCGCTTATATGGTCAGGAAGGTCAATATCAGCTACATTCTTGCCGACAACAAGGTCCTGCAAAGCTGTATTGACTGCGGTCTGCATCTTGAGAGAGATTTCTTTTGGCTTGATGCCTTTCAATGCCACCGATTCAACAGCATCATCCTTAACGACGATATCAATCTCAAGATTTTCTGGACCGCCAGGAGTTGTATACTGTATAACCTCTTTGTACTGCCCATCAGCAATAAGTTGCTCGAGCTGCTCATCTTGCTTGTCCGCATCAGTTGCCGTGGGATCTTCCCTTTCTATGACCACAGCAGGCTCGTCTAAATCTTCAATGGAATCATTGATATCTTCTGCGATTGGCGGCACTTCAGTTACCGTATCTGGAACGGTGGTGGTGCATCCAGCCATAAGTATAGAAAATGAGGCAAAAACTGCAAATAAAACTCGGAATATAAACCGTGGACTCTCCATGGACATCACCTCTTTTCTTGTTATTTTAAAATGTTATGTTTAAACGCCTACCTGGCCTGCACTTAAACCTTTCCTGCTTATGATCTGGGATACAACCTTTATTTGCAGCTCCTCAGGCAGTTTCTCAAACATCTGGTCCATCAATGAAGATGAGCCCCTGCCGCTAGTGCCTGATCGTAAGTCTGATGCCCATCCGATCATCTCCGCAACCGGTAGTTTCGCTTTTATCGTAACCTGATCTGCTTCTTGGATGACATCAAGCAGCTGTCCCCGCTTAAGGCTGACCAGCTTGGACACATCTCCCATGTTCTCGACAGGCGCTTCAATGAACAATACCTGCATTGGTTCAAAAATGACCGGCTTAGCCTGCATCATGGCCCCCCTGATGCCTTCCCTGACGGCAGGGTATACCTGGCCCGGTCCTCGGTGTATAGCATCTTCATGCAGCTTCATATCCGTAAGATACACCTTTACTTTCGTGCATGGTTCTCTTGCCAAAGGCCCGTTTCTCATGACATCTTCAAACATATCCAGCAGCAAATCCAACACCTCAATCATATGGACCTGTCCTCTGGTCATATCAACGAACATGTTTCCATTATAGAATGCTTTGACCTTATCAGCTATTTTAGTATCCATGCCGAGCTCAATAAGCTTGTCACGCATGACTGTATCCTTTTTTTTCATGCGCTGCTCTCTTGGTAATTCTCCTTTCTGGATTGCCTCATAGAGAGAATCATCCATCGGTTCAACGACAAAATAAAACTTGTTGTGCTTATTAGGAGTCTTGCCTTCCACTTCAGGGCTCTTTTTCAAAATGGTTTCACGGTACACCACAATAGGTGCAGATGTTTTGACTTCCACATTCTTCTCTGTCTTGATCCTGTTCTCTATGATCTCCAGGTGAAGCTCACCCATGCCTGACATGAGGTTCTCTCCTGTTTCATCATTAATCTCAATCTTGATGCTGGGATCTTCCTTTGCAACCTTTCTCAACACTTCTACTAATTTGGGAAGGTCAGATGGTTTTGTTGCCTCAATTGATTTGGTGATGACCGGCTCGAATATATGTTTCAGCTCAGTGAATGCGGTCTCTTCCTCTAAGGTAACAGTCTCACCTGCTTCTCCGGTTACACCAGCGATAGCGCATACATTTCCCGCTGGAATCTCATCGATCTGCTCTGGCTTGACGCCATTGTAGATAAGGACCTGATTTATTCTTTGCTTGAGCCGTGCATTGTTCAAGAACACATCCATGCCCTGTTTCAATGTTCCGGAAAACAACCTTCCTGCAGATATCTCTTTTCCTGATCGGGGTTCAATAGTGATCCTTGTTATGACGAATGCAGGTTTGCCTGCTGCGTTGCATGTCTGTAGGCTCTTTCCGAACTCACTTTCAAGATCCCCGTGCCATATCTTAGGGATGCGGTATTTCTGTGCAGCGATAGGATCAGGCAGTGTCTTGACAACCATATCCAGGATGATTTCAAAGAGAGGGGCATTTTCCCAACACCATTTTTTCCTTCCCTCTTCATCCATCTGGTATAAGTCAAATATATTTTTGAATGTGATTCCTTTCTTCTTCATGAAGGGAACGCTTAATGCCCAATTGTCCCGGGCGCTGCCGAAAGCCACGCTTCCTGCGTTGATGTCAACTTTCCAGGCTTGCTTGAATTCCTGCTCAGCTATCTTTTCTATCAGACCGTTGAACTGGGTGAATATCTTAAGGAATCTATCCTGCATCTTTTCAGGGGTTAGCTTAACTTCCTTGATGAGCCTGTCGACTTTGTTGATGAACAATATCGGCCGTACCCTCTCTCTCAGAGCCTGGCGTATGACTGTTTCAGTCTGAGGCATGATTCCTTCGACAGCGCATACCAACACGATAGTGCCATCGATGGCTCGCATAGCCCTCGTAACATTTCCCGAGAAGTCAATGTGCCCTGGCGTATCGATAAGATTGATCAGGTACTCCTTTTCGTGGAACTCGTGGACCATGCTGACGTTTGCCGCATCTACCGTTAGCAATCTCTCTTGCTCATCAGCGTGCTGCCATGTTGCCATGCCGCCCTCAAGTTCACCCGCATATTTAGAAGCCATATGGCCAGAAGCAGCCAATAGATTATCGGTAAACGCAGTCTTGCCATGGTGGATATGGGCAGATGTGCAGATATTTCTGATAAATTCCGGGTGCCCGGCAATTCTTCTTACTTTATCAACCATTGATTCTTTCATTGTAACAAACCTCTCAGTTCTTCCAGAACACCCTGTCTATAGTAACATTCTTCACTTCACTGGGATATATCGTATGCACCAGTTCATCAGGCCTGAACCACAGCTTGATCTCGCGCTCTGCTTCCTTGGAATTTTCAGATGCATGAACAACATTCTCAAATACGCCTCTTCTGGTTATCCGGCCGTATTTTCCCCTGATGCTGACGGGGTCAGCCTTTTCAGGGTCGGTGGCTCCCACAACCTGCCTGATTTTGGCAGTCGCATCCTCGCCTTCATAGACCAGCGCCAAAACACGCTTGGTGTGAAACTCTCCCATTATATATCTTATAAGCTCATCAAAAAATTTTTCTTCCTTCAGGTGCTGGTAATGTTCTTCAGCCAGTTCTCGGGTAACTTGGACTATCTTCGAGCCAATTATAGTAAGCCTAGTCTCAGACAGCTTGGAGATTATATCTCCGGTCAATGACTTGACAAGGCCGTCAGGCTTTATCAGCACCAGGCATTGCTCAGTTTTTTTCATCCTTCTTTTTTCCTGCTTTCTCAAACCTACCGCTCCATTTGGTAGTGATAGGCTTCCTTCTCAGTTTTAATAAGTTCTTTTCGCATTTCATGCTGCAGAAATACAATATCTTAGCATCCTTCTGGACATACATCTTGCCAGTTCCTGGCAGTAAGGTGTTACCGCAAAACGTGCATTTTACCATTATTGAGTCCCCCTGCCAGAGCCGCTTCGCAACGGCCTCGCTTCAAACTCCGTTTCTCTTAACATAAGGATATCATCAATCTGTATAGGTCCTTTGACATTTCTCCTGAGGACCTTTTTTTGGTCTCTTCCATCGAGAACCCGGCATCGTATCTGGACAGCCTCTCCGCGCGATCCAGTCCTGCCTATAATTTCCTCAACCTTTGCAGGAACAGCTGGTGAAAAGCTGACTGCAGCCTTTTTTACCTCTTTAGTTTCCTGCGGCACTGGTTTTTTCTGTATCTTGTCTGCCATTTTTATTCCTGTTTGAGCTGTGCAATTATCTTTTTGATAATCTCTTTTGCCTCGCCTTCCTGGACAATGGCAACCGAGCTTGTGCCGACGCTGATGCCGGCAGCTGCTCCTAACTCTTCTTTACTTGACACTGCAATGCACGGCACGCCTTTTTCCTGGGAGATCAAGGGCAAGTGCATAACAATCTCGGGAGGAGTAACATCCTTGGCATATGCCACGAGCTTAGCCTCGCCTTTCTCAATAGCTTTTGTCGTCTCGTTTGTGCCTTTTCTAATCTTGCCGGTTGTTTTAGCAACCTCAATAGCCTCATAAACATTCTCTACTGTTTCTTTAGATGCATCCATTTTTTCACCTTCTCCTTGAGGAATATCAGAAATTTTCCTCATTCCCCCTTGCGGGTTCATAAATCATAGGTAACTCTTAGAATTAGGCAGTTATTTAAAAAGATTTCTATTATGGTTGATATGCCCTTGCCTTATTCTGCTTGTTGACACTGTCTGCAGCTTTATTTCTCCATTCAGACGGGAAGCTACTAACATAGGCATAATAGCACAGAATCAGATGAAGTTATCTCCCCTTCTGGTACTCCTTGATGGCATTCAAAAACTCAGACTTATCAAAATCAGGCCACAGCTTCTTGGTAATATATACTTCACTCAATGATGAATCCCACAGCAAAATGCCGTTCGTAGAAGTGGAAGAGCCATTGACAATTATGAGGTCAGGCGGCAGGAAATAAGAGCAATATAAATTCTCTTTTATCATCTCGGGTGTGATGGCGTCTACATCAACCTTGTTTGCCTTGACCTGCCTGCCGAGGAGCTTCACCGCATCCACAATCTCTTCCTGACCAGAGTAGTTCAGGCACAAGTTCATATAGAACGAATCATACTCTTTGGTCCCCTCAATCGCCTTCTTTATAGAATCAACAACCCTGCCTGGCAGGTCATACCACTTTCCGAATACCGTGATCTTCACCTTATGCTCATGGATAAAATCACGCTTGATGAGGTCATCAAAAAAGGTTTTGAGGCAGTCCATGAGTATTGACAGCTTTTCTTGATCAATCATCTTGGTAGACATCACGTAAAAGGTCAAGATAGGGATATCCATCTTTATGGCAGAAAGCATGGTGCTCCTAACGATTAGAAAACTCTTGGTGTATACCTCTTCAATAGGGATTGCATGCTTCTTCCCCCATACAGTCTTCCCTTTAGTCAGGATTGCTATATGCTTCGGCAGCTTCAACAGGCTTTCTCTCGTTTGCAACATACCCATTATCTTTTCAACAGCCCCCCTATTCACTAACTAGTGATATATATAATAAGGCAATATTTATAAATTTTCTTGTTGTATGGCCTAGAATGATAGAAAGCATCTCTCCCCTGATCGTTTTAGTGGGATTGTTGATCGGTTCTTATACTGATTTCATGACGAGAGAGGTCCCTGACTGGCTAAACTTTGCGTTGATGGGCATAGGATTTGGGCTTGCGGTATTGGCTTCCTTCATCTATGCTTCCTATTCTTACCTGATTGAAGCAGTAGCCGGCTTCGTCCTCACCCTGGGCATTGCGCTGCTTATGTTCTATACCGGCCAGTGGGGAGGTGGTGATTCAAAGATGATCATGGCTCTCGGGGCCTTATTGGGTTTGGATATCTTCCACCTGGAATACTTAGATTATTCATTGATATCTTTCCTTTTTAATGCATTAGTGGTGGGAGCAGCGTATGGCGTCCTGTGGAGCGTCTATCTTTCGATAAAACACCGGAAAAAATTTATGAAAGAATTCCGAAAGCTCTCGGGAAGGAAGGAAATGAAGCCAGTGGCGCTTATCACCTTCCTGGTTTTCGCACTCGCGTTTTTCACTCAGAATTTATTTTTTCAGATAATCTTGATTCTGGGCGGATCAATAGGCTTGTTGTATCTGCTCTGGCACATCATTAAAGTTATCGAGACTGCATGCATGCACAAATTTGTCTCACCTCAAAAGCTTACCGAAGGAGACTGGATAGCAACTGAAGTTATGGTCAACAGAAAGTACATTGCAGGTCCCAAAGACCTAGGCATCACCAAGAAACAGATACGGCAATTAGTAAGGTTGGGAGTTAGCCAGGTCAAGATAAAGGAAGGAATCCCCTTTGTGCCCAGTTTTCTCCTTGCGTTTGTAGTAACCTGGATGTATGGGAATGTTTTGTTCTTGTTTGTCTAAGGAATTCTGCGGAGGCTTCTGACAAGGTAATTATCCGGCCCTCCCACACTTTCAGATGGTTCTATCTCAATCCGTTTCACATTAGCAGCCTCAGCCTCAAAATCACCGATATTCATTGCTTCTTCCTTCAGCTTCAGCTCGATGGTGGACATCTCTTCCTCATTCATCTGCTTGGGCTCCCACTGCATGTTGATGCCATCCTTCTCTTTACGGGGGATAATGTTGATCATGAAATGGGCAACTTTTTGACCTGCTGCAATCCCATTGGTGATGAAGATATTGGTTCCTTGGACATCAAGGGAGTCAAAGATGGCAGAGCTGATCTTGTTGCTTAACTTGAATAATTTCGCCACAATCGGATCAGGCACTTGCTCAAAAATAGGGAAGTGGTCTTTCGGGACCACGAAGCAATGCCCTGGATTGGCGCCGTTTACATCCAGCATTGCTATCACATCTTCATCCTCATAAATCCTCTCAGAAGGGACCCTGCCTCCCACAATATGGCACACAAGGCATTCTTCAGCCATCTTTAAGCAACCCCGATATGCGGTCAAGAGAGCTGTCCGTTGCTTCATCGGTTTTTTTTTGTTTTTTCCCCATGAGTTCCGCTAGTCTGCCTGCAAGCTTCTCTTTTGTCTCGCTCAATTTCTTTTGGTCAATTTTCTTTTGAGGAAGATCAAACACAAGGCCATCTTCCTCTTTTCTGGGGATGATATGGACCATGAAATGATTGGCTTTCTGTCCTGCTGCAACCCCATTGGCAACAATGATGTTCGTGCCATGGGCTCCCAAAGCCCGCAAGCATGCGTTTGAGAGTGATTTGGCCACCATGAATATATGGGCGATCTGGTCTTCCGGCAACTGAGGCAGAATGCTGTAATGCTCTTTGGGCATCAGGAGCACATGGCCTGGATTGGCAGGATTGATGTCCAGGATCGCTAAAGCCTTTTCATCTTCATATACCTTCTTTGACTGCACCTTGCCTGAGATGATGTGGCAGAAAACGCATTGTTTCTTCTGGAATTCCTTCAACTCTCCAGGAGACATATTCTTGATTTTCTCCTTGAGCTCGGCAATCTGCTGCTCAGTCATCTGTGGTGAAGGCATAGGGCAATAATTAAGAAGTTAGTATTTAAAAGTTGCTGAAATCGTCCGTCTACCGATGGGGCCATCGATCCAGCACAGGCCTACGACTATCGTGTTTTGCACGATATGCATCAAAAATAGCGGCATTACGCAGGACTCGTGTTTGGGCGGGTTCTTCAGCTAATTGTGCGCTCATTGGTTTGGTTGGTTGCGATAATGGAGCATACTCTTCAATCACCCTGTCAATTACTATATATACCAATTGCGTAAGTCTATGACTGCCGGTTACAAATGCTTTACCCAACTCATCAAAAGGGAGTGGTGAATTCAAGTAGTGTGGTCTCATAAGTGAAGAAAACAATGGTTGCTTTTTAAATCTAACTAAAAATTTACGTCAAATCCATCTCTCTGCGGAAATCATCTACTCGATCCAATTCTAGGGCCATCAGATTATCACCTAATACAACCATCCCAAATTGATCAAGAAGCTGTGATTTTTCCCTCAGTCTTTCGTACACTAAGTCAATCATAGTGCTAACTTCTTCATTAATCATGGCCTCACTTTCAGATAAATTCTGAAGATCAGGATACTGTATTATTACCGCATCCAGAACAACCAAATCAACGAAAATCCTCTCACCGATTCTCTCAAGCAGCCCATACACTTCCCTTTGAGGATAGGATTCATTGCTGTTATCCACCCAAGCAGCTTTTGCCAGTAAAGATTGAGGGACACCAAGAATCCGTTCCAGATCTGTTAATGAATAATGGGATTGTACAGGAACTTTTGTAAATTGGCCTATACTGGTTGTCCCAATATGGGGCTGATTATCGCCTTCCTTTTGTATTTTTACAACTGAGACAGTTAATACATCATCAACACTAGAATCCGGTCTATGTACTGGTGATAGGGTGTCCGGCTTTCGTGATAAGTAGTCAGGGATGGGCATATCATGGGCTTTCAAATGACCAATATACTCTCTAAATGTGTCCCCTACCTTTTTCACCGACCAACCAAGCAGTGTAGCCGCATCTCTAAATATGCCGTTTGTCTGAGCTAAGGCTGGGTCCAACCGAGAATAATCTGCATTCATGCCTTGATTCGGAACGCCTGCTACAAGACTATCAACCGCATTGGGCGATGGTTGATACATCATCTTTTGAGAGACCTGATAAAATCTATATAAATTTTTTGTCACCTGGATGAGTAACACACCTTTTTATAGGGGTGCTAATTTTCATAATTCCACGGTGTTTGATCTTGAAAGATGATGCTGTAGTATTGACCCCTAAGCAGGTAATAAATCTGCCTCCGCTCATGTATACGTTGGGAGATAATATTCTTAAGATGATTGCCCAGGTTACCATGCGTGGTACTCTGGCGAATGTAGAGGAATTTGTAGCTAATATCTATGATTCTGATGGAGAAAATGGATGCATTAACTATAGACCAGGCGAAGATTTTCTAGAATTCAGAGATGATGGACTGGGGATGACTCCACTTCAAGTGCCTAATTTCTATAGGTCAGGAGACAGCTCAAAAATTGACGAAAGAGGGGCAAAGAAGCGAACACCCAAAGGCCGTACCCCGATTGGAAAATTTGGTATGGCAAAAATTCTGATGACCGCATTAGCGGGAGAGCATACGCTCGATACCCGGGCAGGAGGCTGGCGTACAGTAGTCCATCAGGAATTTGGAGACTCCCCCCGTTTAGAGGACCGGTTAGATCCCCAGTATTCTCAGATACCTCCTTCTGAACATGGGACAACATTGACATTACGGCAATTGAAGTTCGGGGAAAGTGAGGACTTCAATGCAGAAAGACTTCGGAGAAGTATCTCAAGAGGATTCCCCATATATTTGCCTGATTTTGATATTTTTGTGAACGGAGATAAATGTGAATGGGCTTCCTACAAGACCGCTACTGTATTCAAGGTTAATGCGGATGGAAACCGTATGGGCCACCTTGAAGGGTTTGTGTATTTCCTTGCTGCTCCATCTAAGGATGACGCTGGCATTCGAATATATGTTGCCCAAAGAATTGCAAATGACCCATCTGTCTTACTCCGCAGATTAGTGGCTAGAAACACCCTTGTTAATCGTGTAGTAGGAATTATTAATGCAGACGGACTTGATCCTGCAGTGATGGTTAACAGGGATGGATTTCAAACAGACCATCCAGCATACAAGCAGATGTTTAAAGCCTTGCAGGAGGTTATGGCTGAAGTCGATCGTTATTCAAGAACTGTAACAACAGCTAATGCGGCAGGTAATATAATGCGAAAAAGACCACATCTCGTTGAAGCCGTTCAAAAAGAAACAGATAAAGCAGGACTGGTCATAGGTGGAACAACTATTGTTTTTGATCAGGGATTACCATCAGAACAGTTAGGTGTGTATGCACCGAATGAAAAAAGGATAACTCTGAACCCCCTACATCCTGCTTTAGATACAAGACTTTCAGCAAATCCAAAGGCGTACCAGCGGGCATTGCTTGATGCTGTTGTGGAAGTTATTGCTCTCTGCGAGACAACGCCAGGACCCAATCAATTAGCACGATTCTTAGAAGGAAAAAATAGTTTGTATGAGAGATTGCAGGGATCAGCAAGGGCTCCGAAACGAGAGTTATTCCCTAATATTGCTTATGGCATAGGTGACCTTGCCGCATATACTGGAAGACCATTATCTCACCTCAAAGCTATGGTGTATGCAGGCATTCTTCATGCTGAAGACGGTGCTGTTTTGGGCAAGGACTTTTTACAGGCACGGAGACATTGGGAAAACTTCACACCATTGGATGATGTATTGGATCATGGGCATCGTGTCACTGCAAGAGGAGCATACAAAACCGATGCAGAACATTTAACAGAACTGTTTGCGAGTGCAGGCTTAACCGACAGTCCATTTGTCCAGGGATTTGGATGTAAGGGAAAACATTTCTATTTTGTGGACAGTTCCTGTGGATCTCTGCTATACAAGCTATGTATGGATAACCTCATCCACCTGGTTGGACAGGAAGATGCACCTAATAAAGTAAAGGCAGCCTTTGCATCATTTGGCGATCAATATTTAAGCGTTGACGACTTAACTTCTAAACTATTATTAAGTAAGGGAGCCGTTACGCAAGTAATTGATTTTGCTGCTCAAGAAAACTTAGCCCTTCTAACCAGAAAGGAGGGTAAGATAACCTTCTATCAACTGGCAGGATACGTACATGCACAGCAATCCATGAAGGAAAAACAGGCTGCCTGATTAAAATACTTTCTTAAATACTAATTCCTTAATCTCCTTCGGCCATTCCTTCTCAATCTCTTTTTTGTACTTATGGACTGCATCCACAAACCTGTCAGATGGGTCTTTCCCTTCAATCATCTCAATGATCTCCTCTTTCGCAAACATAGGAACATGCTTGAGGTTCCAGGCCATTTGCTTGAGTTTTTCAATAACCGTATCTTTCTCTGCTTCTTTCTTCAGCTCTATTTTTTCCCATTCCTTTTGGTAGCCCTCAAAGTCTTCTTTCGGCACTTTCTTGCCTATCTTAGCCATGATAGTATGATGCATCCTCCGTAAGAATTCCTGCTTATCCTCTATCTTCATGATATCAGTATGGCCTTGGGTAACAAGATTCATGGCAAAGGGGCTTGGTACTGCAGTAGTTATCTCATCAATCCTGATTTTCTTCTTTTCAATCCCCTCTAAAACTAATTTTGCATTGTCAATATCCATCAGATCTTCCAGGACCTCTCTCCGTGCCTCTTTGAGGATGGGGAATGATTCAGATATGCGCTTGACTGCGCTCATCAAAATCATGGACTTTACCTGCTGCCTGCCTACTCTTTTTATATTCCCTTTATAGTTCCGCAATATCATCAAAGACCGGTTAGCGCAATGCCTGAATCTCCGGTTTAGGATCTCAGTTTTATCGATGGCCTGGTCCATTATCTTCCTTAGTTCTGCGCTTTGTATCAAGGTGAAGGCTTTCATGACCTGAATCTTGCTGTCAGAAGCAACATAAAACCCATTGTCATTGATGCCAATATCCACGTTTTTATGCAATGTCCTGCCAACGGCAAAAGCCACTGCCCTGCTCAAGCAGTCATTCACCCTTCTCCCGAATAAGGAATGGAAAATGACATAGTGCCGCTTAGTGTCCGAATAATGCTCTACCACAATGCGGGTATTTGAGGGCAGTGTAGCAAAGTTGAACTGTTCCCAGAAGTATTGATAAATAGAGTTTGCGCCATTTTCATCTATGTACAAAAATTCATTGATAAAATCAAGGATTTCCTTTTTTTTCTTTTTGGCGCAGAACTTCTCGCTCATTAATTTCCTAAATCTCCCAATTTCATTGGCAAGGTCAAAGCTTAACGGCAGCATCTCTGAGAACCAGGAAGGTACCGTAGGTGGCCTGTTGACTGATGCGTTGACTTGTGCTACATTGCCTCGGGCAAACTTGAACTGGTATACGTTGCCGCCCAAGAGGAAGATGTCGCCAGGCTTCAGTTTCTCCAGGAATGCTTCCTCAATCCTGCCTACTGTCTCAGTGCCAACCTTAATAATGATCTGATGCTCTTCTGGTATGGTTCCTATGTTAGTCATGTAGATGACCCTGCCCATCTTGCCCCTTCTGCCGATCATGCCAGTTTCCTCATCATGCCATATCTTTGCATATACATGCCTATCTTCCAGATCAATATACTTGCCTGCAAGGTAGTCGATGACTTCATTGAAGTCTTTTCTGTCAAGATTCCGGTAGCAGTAGCTCTGTTTTACCAGTTTGAAAAGGTCATTGACATGTATCTTATCATTCAGCGCTATTCCATCAATCTGTTGGGCAAGGACATCAAGCGCATTTTCCGGAATATGGATTTTGTCTATCTTTTTCTCAACTGCGGACTTCAGGAGCACACCGCATTCAACCAGGTCATCCCGGTCTAATACAATTATCCTTCCTTTGGTCACCTCATGGAGCTTATGCCCTGATCTTCCCACTCTCTGGAGTGCTCTGGCGACTGACTTAGGAGAACTCAGCATTATGACTAAGTCGATATAGCCGATATCAATGCCCAATTCAAGGGATGTAGAACAGACAACGCACTTCAGCTTCCCTTCACGGAGGCTGTTTTCTATCTGCAATCGATGTTCCTTGCTGAGGCTGCCATGATGAGCGCCAATCCTGCTCTGCATACTGCTAGTTCCGTCATCATCCTTGATTTCTTCAGTGTAATGCTTGGGGAATTTTTCTTTGAGATGATGTACCACTCTTTCAGTTGCTGATCGGGTATTGGTGAAAATCAAGGTGGTTTTATGCTCCTGGATGAGATTGTCCATTAGCTCATACATTGCCTGATGCATCCTGCCATGGTCCACATCGATAAGGTCAGCTACCGGGCTTAACACCTTTAAATCCATTTTCTTGATAAACTGCACATCAACAATCTTGCAGTTTCTTGGCTTGCCCTCTTCATATCCGACGAGAAATTCAGCCACTGATTCCAGAGGAGCTATGGTGGCGCTTAACCCTATCCTGGCCATTGCAGGACTTTTCTGCTGCAGCATCTCCATCGTTAAGCTTAGATGTGCTCCTCTTTTATTTTCAGCAAGCGCATGCACTTCATCGCAGATAAACCAATCAACCTGATGCAGATGGTCAACAAATTTAATGGAAGTCAGCAAGATGGCAAGGCTCTCTGGAGTTGTAATCAATATATGCGGGGGATTCTTCAGCATTGCAGAACGGTCTTTGGTTGTGGTATCCCCAGTCCTGACTCCTACTCGTATACCTAATTTCTTGCCCGCAAGCTTTTCAATCTCTGTCAGAGGCTCATTCAGGTTGCGCTCAATATCATTATTGAGAGCCTTAAGAGGTGAGATATACACACAGTAGACTTTATCCTCTAAAATTCCTTTTTCAGCAGAATCTACCAGCTCATTTAAGATACTTAGAAATCCAGTCAATGTTTTTGTAGCGCCGGTTGGAGCAGAAACTAAGATGTTGTTCCGGGAGTGTATCTCCACTACACCATAAAGCTGAGGGAGTGAAAATTCTGTAAATCTGCTGAAGAACCACTTTTTTATGGTTGGATTGAGAATGTCAGCTACCTGTTTCTGGGTATACTGTTTTTCCATGAATGACACCATACAAAAAAGTCAACCAATAAGAATTTTTAAAGCTATGGTTTAGATTGGCTCTGTAGAAAATATAGGTTAGCAGCCCCAGTCAAACCTAATCTAAATTAGCGGTGAACTGACAAAGGGGTAGCTCCATCCGGGAAATGTCAGTAAGCGGCAATCAAAGCGAACACTGAGCTTGATGGCAACCTGCGAAGCAGAGAACTTTTCAATGACACCCAATAAGAAACATCTACGGGCCGTTAGGAGAATTGGTAGGCATGTCATCGTAGATTGCTTCCTTGCGTTGCCTGTACAAAAAGCCTTCGATACTAACTGACCACTCAAAAGGATTGTCACCATGTTCTCGAGGGGGTTTGGCTAAGATAGAATCTCGCACCCATTCAGGTGTATAACACACCCTGTCCCTTGCCATGTTTGCAAGAATATCCGACAAGCGAGATCCAGGTTCTATCTCTGCTGCGTGTCTGTTGAAAATTTCAACTTCAGTCTCAGAAAGAGCTCCAATAGCAAGCCGAGCAGTTGGTTCTTCAATTCCTAAGTTCACAAGCAAACATATTCCTGGACTTGTTTGGGCTGCTTGCTGAGGACCATTCATAAATCTCAAAGAATCAGCTACTTTTTAAAAATGTATCGGCCTATCCATTAGTTTTGTGTGCAATCCTCCATCAATTCTTAAAAGTATGTCTATTTATAAATCAAAGTGCATTCTTTTAGCGTGAAAATGTTAAACCCTTCTCAATGCTTCTTCTAAGAATCTGCCCATGACGACTGGCCTGCAATCCTCAACTTCATCCTTCTCTACAAATGGGTACATCTGGCACACTTTAGGCCGTACCGGATAGATGCTACATGAGTATTCTCCATTTTTCTTCCGTAAGAACACACAACCCTGTTCGTTGTGCTTCAGCACATTGCTTTTGATATGCGCATCCCACTCATAGAAATCTTCATGCCCTGCCTTCCTGATGCGCTCTACATCTTTTTTGGTGACTCTAGCTCTGGCATAGATGCAGCATTCTCCACACTTCCTATCGCATTTGAAGTTAAGTGGGGTCATCATAAGAATTCTTGATTTTTGATGTTTATAAAGTTAATGTAGAATTGTGAGAAGATGGAAATCATTTCTCTCGAAACTCTTCCATCTTGTCTTCGGTTACGAAGCTCATTATCTCACCTCCATAATAAGTAAATAAATGGTAAAGGCCAAGGTATAGTACTGGGTATCTATTTATAAAGCTTTCGTTTAATTAGTTAGCGACTTAAATAACACATGAAATTCTGCATAAAAATATGCTCTGCCCAGAAGTTCTCCAGAGCTTCTTGCATTTCCTCTATTGTTGGAAAGTATTGCGACTTTGTCACATTATTTTTCGTTACTTTCCAACATGT
>DATDXC010000008.1:0-2289 GCA_035289425.1 Candidatus Nanoarchaeia archaeon | reverse complement strand
TGTTCCTGCTGAAGAAACAGCAGCTGCAGGAGAAGGAGCTGCTGCTCCATCCTGGCCATGGGTAGTTGTGGCTCTGGTTGTTCTCGGTGTAGCTGTCGCAGTATACCTGATGAAGAAGAGGTAATTTTACCTTTATTTTTTCTTATAATTTTTTTAATCCTTCTTTGATTAATATTTGCTGTGCTGCATAAATAGTTAGTCTTTGTTTTTTACAAAGACCAAGACCTTCTTTCCAATTAATTTTTTTGGTGTGCTATTAACCTGTTAGAGATTGCTTATTCTAGATATCTCAGAACGTTCTCAATTTTCGTGGATCACGATCAGTGACTGGGTCTTCTCAATCCCTTCAATGTGTTGTAATTTGGTAAGCAGGATGGCATCAAATTCGGCTACGTCTTTTACTCTGATCATAACTACTAAGTCAGGCCCTCCAGAAACGATATCCACGCGCTCTACAAAGGGAAAATGGCGGATCTCTTTCACTATATCATACTGTGATTTCTTCTTTTCTTTCAATAGCGAAAGGTTGACGGAAACAAGAATATAGGCCCTGAAGCCTTGCTTAAGTTTGTGGTGGTCCAGGTCGACTGTGAATCTCTTGATAATTCTCTCCTTCTTTAATCTTGCAATCCTGTTGTGGACCGTGGTTATGGGCAAACCAGTCTTTTTGGAAATTTGTCTGGTGGCGTAATCCCCATGCTCAGTAAGAATCTCCAGGATTTTTCGGTCTTTCTCGTCGATCTTCTTCTCCATTTTAGAACATATGTTCCTATTTTATATAAATATTTCGTAAATTTAGCATTATTTTTCATAATTTTTGGAATAAGTATAAAAAGAAGTAGATCTGATTAGGGCTTTATGTGCGGAATAATTGGGATATTTGGAAAAAAAGAACCTGAAGCAAGACGCTCTCAAGCATTAAAGATGGCCTCTACAATACGCCATCGCGGGCCAGATTGGAGCGGTATCTATAGTGATGACTCTTGTCTTCTCGTGCATGAGCGGTTATCCATAGTAGATGTAGAACATGGAGCGCAGCCCTTATACGATACAACGAAAGGAAGAGTGCTTATCGCCAACGGCGAGATTTATGACCATCAACAGCTTCGTGCTACGTTGAAAAAAGAACATCAATGGCAAACAAAATCAGATTGCGAAGTGCTGCTGTATCTCTATGATGAACAGGGGCCAGACTTTTTGCCTAAGATCGATGGAATTTTTGCTTTTTGTTTATATGATCCAAAAACAAAAGAAGTTTTCATTGCTCGCGATCATATCGGCATTGTCCCGTTGTATATCGGTTGGGATGAGGATGGGGTGATGTATGTATCTAGTGAAATGAAGGCACTTGAGCCTTATTGCAAGAAACTGCAGGAATTTCCTCCAGGACATTATTATCTTGGCAGTTGCCTTGACAGTAAAAAAGAATTTATAAAATGGTACCAGCCAGTATGGGCTGCCACTATTCCAACCACGCCAGTATCGTTACCTATACTGCGTCAGGAATTAGAAACTGCAGTGAAAAAGCAATTAATGTGTGATGTTCCGTATGGGGTTTTGATCTCTGGAGGATTAGACTCGTCATTGATTGCGGCTATCGCGGCTAAATTTAGCCGCAGGCGTGTAGAATCAGGAGATAAAGAGGAAGCCTGGTGGCCTCGCTTACATTCCTTTTCTATTGGATTGGAGGGATCGCCAGACATTAAATTTGCTCGCCAAGTTGCGGAATATATCGGCAGTGTGCACCACGAATTGAAATTTACAGTTCAAGAAGGCATCGACGCTTTGCGCGATGTTATATATCATATCGAAACCTATGATGTAACCAGCATCCGCGCTTCTACACCGATGTATCTGATGGCCAGGAAAATCAAGAGTCTTGGCATCAAGATGGTTCTTTCTGGAGAAGGTGCAGATGAAGTCTTCGGTGGTTATTTGTATTTCCACATGGCACCGGATGCAAAAGAGTTTCATGAGGAAACGGTCCGAAAATTACAGAAGTTAAGCAAATATGATTGTCTGCGGGCAAATAAATCAATGGCGGCCTGGGGAGTAGAAGCTCGTGTGCCTTTCCTTGATAAAGAATTTTTAGATTATGCCATGAGCTTTGATCCAAAAGATAAAATGTGCGGGCAGGGAAAAATGGAGAAATATGTTCTTCGCAAAGCCTTTGAAGGATTCTTGCCAGAGTCAGTGCTTTGGCGTCAGAAAGAACAGTTCTCTGATGGTGTTGGCTATAGCTGGATAGACTCTCTGAAAGCATATGCTCAGGAAAAAATCTCAGATGAG
>DATDXC010000007.1:0-4298 GCA_035289425.1 Candidatus Nanoarchaeia archaeon | reverse complement strand
GATAAGGTATATTCAATCCAGCTGTTATGGACAGTATCAGCAACATACACCTTATTCCAGATGAACCCGCCATCGTGATTTACCTCAATATCTAGATTGACGGTTGCACTTCCAGACTGTATAGGCAGCACACCCCCGCTATCCAGATCCAAAGTGAACAAGTCTTCATCCTCAAAAATGTCTCGAGGAGGAGCAAATCTTGTATCAGCAGGTGTGGAGCTTAAGAATGCAAAGCCTGTTTTTATGTCAGTATCCGATCCAGGCGCAGGTGGTGAAGGAGGAACATCATCCTGCACGCAGCCAGCAAGGAAAATTGCCAGTATTATTCCAAATAATATTTTTCTCATTTTTCATCTCCCCCCATATATCTGTCTAAATGCAGAATCTATTTGCTGTGGCTGCCACCCAGTTTGGAGCAGTGCATTCTTTATACGCATTGGATCATAACCAGAAGATAAGCTGGATTGAATATAGTGGTGCAATGGATGCATCGGAACTTGAGCAGTCGAAGTTTTTTTCCCAACAATTAAGAAAACAGCCAATCCACCAATTAGTACCATGCCTAACACAATCCATAGAAAAACAGCCCAGGTAGGATTTGACTCTGTAACAGGGGGTGTGTCGGCAGGTTGATTTTGTCTGGGATTCTGAACCGGAGGCTGTGCAGCAGGAGGAGCAAACTGCTCTGGCTGCTCAGTACTGAGCGTAAGATTCACTAACAAAAGTCTATTTGGCTCTGCAGTCTTAGTTACAGATTGAGGCACATATCCCTCTTTCTCATAGATAATCTCATAATCCTGACCTGCTCTAAGCCCCACAATAACTCTCCTCGTTTCTCCTTTGTAAGCTCCATCAAGATATACTGAAACACCCCGAGGAACCGATTCAAAGATAAAACCAGTTATAGATCCTCCTGAGCCAGGAGTCTGATCCCCATTGTCATCATCGTTGTCTGGGTCAGTGCTTGGTGAATCCGGAGAACCAGGGATTACAGGCGGAGCGGGAATAACAGCAGCAACCACTGAAATCAGAAGCATAAAAAATAGTGAAAATAGCATCTTTGAGTTCATATATCCGTTGGGGAACTCTAAATTTATAAAACTTTGGGAGAAATCAGCCGATATAGCTTTGTTCGCCTATCTTCCCTTTCAGTTTATGCAAAGCTGTCTGCTTGGAAACATCCTCAAGGTTTTTGGTCCTTTTCAGCAATTCTGATTCTATATCATCAATCTCTTTCTCCAGCTTGTCAATGGTGACCCCTAAGCCAAAGATATCATCAAGTATCTTAGTTATTTCGCGGGCACCCTTAACGCCCAGGTACATTGGATGGCCATAGGTCTCAGCGAGAAAGGATGCAGCATTAATCTTGCGTTTTTGGGCCAATCCCACGAGCAAACCCGAAACACCGACGATTGGCCCTACAACGCCATATATTTTTTTGTGGAGCAGCTTATGGGTATAATGCTTCAAGGCAGCTTTTGAATTGGCAGTGCAGAACACCTTAGGTCTTTTTGGTATATCATTGAGCCCAATTCCCCCCAGAGTCACTATCTCCTTGACTTTAAAAGACTGAAGCAGGTCGAGCAGCTGTTCAGAGAATTGGTAGCAGCTCTCTTCATCCATGGGCTGGATATCTCCTCCTAAAAAAAGGATATCCCGTTTCTTTTGCTTTTTATAGAATATTTCTATCTTAGGAAGTTCCACTAAATTGTCTTCATTCACAAAAACAGAATGAGGGAATGAAGAAGAGTATATCTCAAAAAGCTTGACAGCCTTGACTTCATCAATGATGAAATCCACCGCAACCTTGCCAACGTTGCCAATGCCAGGCAAGCCCTCAATAAAGACTGGATTTCTGAGCAGCGGCCTCTTGCCGATTTGCTCAAAAACAAAAGTGCTCATAGCAGGCCTGCCTCCCGCAAAGACGGTTCCTTGACGGTGCGTCGATAGCTGCCATATTTATCATCAGGGCTGTATCGCGCTGGAGCTGGATTGATAGAAGGATTTCCGCATTTGGGGCAAACAGCCTGGAGAGTGTAGATTCCGCAGGAACGGCAAGCCAGAATGCGCCTCATTTTTTAAGGAAAGTTACCTCTCCTTTAGATTGGTCTATGGCCGAAATCAGGGATTCCTTGAAAACCTCGACTGCCTGATCAGCCTCTTTGTAAGATGGCGCTTTGAAATGAAGCTTGTATTTCCCGCCTCCAGTATAGCGGATCTTCATTTCTGGATTAGGTACAGATTTCAAGATCGCTTCTTTCAATATGCTGACGCCATCAGGATCAAAAACTGAGATCTTAAATTCTGAGCTTACTTCTATCTCAGTCGGCTTTATCCTGTCCTGAGCAGCCTTGAGAAGCGCCTCACCTTTCTCTTTGTCCAGGCCCTTTATCTTGGCCTTCCCCAAAGCAACATCTTCCAGGTACCCATACAATCCGGAGTACTTATCCTTGACTGCACCAAACACTTCCTTGTAGAATAACGTGAAACCGATATTTAATTTTTTAGAAACATACTCCACAATCTTCTCTGCTTTCTGTTCCTGCTTGATTGCATTGATCTTATTTCGCTTCTGGTTTTCATTGACACGCCGTAAACTCAGGTCAATATGCCCCTTCTCCTGATCGACACGAAGCACCAGGCATACTATCTTCTTGCCCTCAACAACAAAATCCCGTATGTTTCGGATTCTTCCCGGAGATATTTCAGAAATATGGATAAGCCCTGTTTTGCCGTATTCATCAAGGGTGGTAAAAACAGAGTTATGCTGGACTGCAGTAACCGTAGCTAAGACAAACTCTCCTTCCTCAGGAAACCCTTGTCTTTTGAGCAGCATTTATTCCAATACCTCAAGTATGCGAGCCTTGATGCGAGCCTTGCCGCCTGTCGGTTCTGCCACAACTTTGCCGCAGATGAGGCACTTCACTTCAGTCGAAGCCTTGCCATACAGGGTTTGCTCATTCTTGCATTTAGGGCATCTTACTTGAATAAACTTGCTGGTAGATTCTTTTAGTTTCATAGTAACCCCCTCGGGTAAATACAGAGTAGAAGAGTGATTTATAAGTCTTTCGGCAACAACTCGTGCTCAATCTCGCGGCGTTCCCTCTCAATATGATGATTATAACGGGAGATTGCCTCATTCACTAAATCAATCTTTTCATTCAGTTTCTTGATATCAACTTTAAGAAGCCGCTTGGTGGTCAAAAGAAGGACCTTGGAGCATGATTCATTGATGAATACATTATCAAGTTTGCTGACCACATCATTCTTAAGAATGACCCGGTGCATGAACGGGCTCCAGTCAAAACTCAATGTCTCATGTTCCTGCTGGAGATTGAAGACCAAGCCTAAGTCGCGATGTCCTGCCAGAGCATGCGTAAGCTCATTGGAGGTAATGTTGAACTCCTCTCGCAGCATGTGAGAGTCATCAGAAGTAAGGTATTTGTTCAAGAGTAAAATCTTGTCTATGCTGTCTTTCGTTATCCTCCTAATCAAAGAAGTTTTTACCATGTCCCCACCGGAATAACATAGATTCTGAAGTATATAAAATTTTCTATGAAAAGAAAGAAATAAAGAAACTTTACTTGAATTCAAGCCTTCGTGCTCTGAAGCCCTTTCTCTGTAAATGGGTCTTCTTGCACACTTTACAGGTAAATCTGAGATCAGATTTTTTGCTCGCTTTCTTTCCAGTCATCTTGAACTTAGAAATTGCTGGTTTGGAATATCTGCCGAGGTTTCCCTTTCCTCTGGCTTTGCCTCTGCGGCGGGCTCTAAGCTTGCTTCCATAGCTCATGCTGCGTGGAGAGCCTCGTTTAGTTATGGCGACAGTATGCTCAGTATGCTTTTTACAAGAAGGACAATATCGATTCCGTGTTTTCTCCAATTTCATAGTATAGGAGAATTAGGAGGCTATTTAAAAAGCTTTTGATTGTTTAGTAGGGAACAATGGGAAGTAATAAAAAATTCGCTATGCGTCTTTAGAGGACATAACTATCTATATTTGGATGGATAACAATTAACACATTGTAAGGACAGGTAACCAGAAAGAAATTAAGAATTTACTCTTCTTTTATTTCTTCAGCCCTATCCTTGCTGATGAGCACATTGACGATTTCAGAGGGCAAAGAAGCGATATCCTCTTCATCAAATGGTCCAAATTCCTCTCCATCAAGACCCACAAACCTGGGGACTGCATGCGTAAATCTGACCACTTTGGTTGGTTTTTCTTCCTGTTTTGAGGCTTCCGGCTCTTCCTGAGTTGAATCAGGCATTTTGGTAGAAACACCCTCAAGTAGATT
>DATDXC010000006.1:0-10682 GCA_035289425.1 Candidatus Nanoarchaeia archaeon | reverse complement strand
TTACCGAGGTAAAATACACCAAAAGGCAATGCAATGTTGTAGATTGCTGCAATATGGAACCATCTGACATCTTCCATGAAACTGACGACTAAGGGAAGGATAACCAGTCCAAGGATAGGGAGGATGATACCTAACATATGCAGCATGGTGATAGGAGACTTCAGGCTATGCGCATAATGCAGCATTTTTTCATAAGTCTCGGAAAGCATGACTTCCAAGCCCCTATCGAGGGTTGCAAGGCGCTTCTCTTCAGAGCCTTCGAATAAGGATGATTCTATCAGATGGAATGCTTCAATGAACTCAAAATTATATTTTTTCCATGATTCGAGATAGATGTCCAGAGATTCCCTCACATTCTCATACTTCTCTGTTTCGACATCCCAGAGAACCTTCTTGAGGTCAAGGCTGAGCGGAGCTGCCAGATGATCTGATGCAAATTCCATTGCTCCTTCTAAGTTTGATGTATGCCTCATAAAAGTAACGACATAAAAGATGCACAACACCATCTGGTTGGAGGCTTTCATGCGCCATCCATTGGCGATATACACAGGCAGCTGCCCGAAAGGACTTATAAGGGATACTCCTATAACCAGGAAAAAGACCACGAAAAAGAAGGATTGGAGCAATGCAAATGATATCAGGCTTCCAAAGAACATGATGCTGAGGGGTATGAGAATAGCGAACGAAGTTGCGCCCGTAGGTGTCACATTCAGGTGAGCTATATCAATGCTTTCTTGCATAAGCGCAGCTTTCTGCTTGTCTGGCTTAATCTGGATAAACTTTTCACTGAACTCACAAAATTTTTCATATATTGAAAGACGAACTCCCTTTATCTCTTCGCGGAATTCTTTATACTCTTTCGAATAGGGCTGTTTGTCCTCAACAGCCGCACCAAGCTCTGCTTCAATGCGCTGCTTGTACTTATTATAGATGTCATTCAGTTCAGGTTTCATATTAGTTTAGATTTCTTTACTTGTCTCTTGAACCATTCATTCCAGTCAAAGAATATCCGTTTAGAATCCAAGCTGCCAACCTCTTCCTTTATCTTGTCTGATATTTTGTGAAAACTATCATTGCTTTGGATGACGAAGTCTGCTTCAAGCAGGTTGGGCATTTTGTTTTTCTGGGCGAATTCAACTAAGGTTTCCTTGATTTTTGTCCTGAGAAGGATATTATCCCATACTGCATCCCAGTTTCCCGCCCAGTCTTTCACATTGCCCGCAATCGCTTTCAGCACATCCGAGTCTCCGTTGATAAGATCAGCGGATGGCTCCAGCTCATCTTTATCGGTGCTGTATTTCATCAAGTCAACAAATCCATTTTCAAGCAAAGGATCCTGCTCCCAGTGCTTCCTGACTTCAGTTATCTGGGTAACTCTCCTCCACCGGTGGAGGCCATCAGCACTTCTGATAGGGTTAGCAACTATTATCACATCAGTTGCTTTGAAGCTTGTTCTTGGCACTTGAAGGTCATTGACAACACGGTCGAAAACACCATAGGGCGAGTCTCCATGGATGGTTCCTGCCACTACATTGGCCATTGCGCCTACACGCATTGCCTCATACAATGCCCTCGCTTCTGTCGATCTGACCTCACCTATAATCAAGGCTGAGTCTCCCATTCTGAGCGTAGTCCTGATGCCCTCCTCTGCAGGCACTTCTGCAGTTCCTTTGGTCAATGCAGCACCTACTTTCATAGGCTGGATATTATATCCCAAGTTTCTCAATGCAGACACCGGAAGTTCCAAAGTATCTTCGATAGTTATGACCCGGTATTTCCGCATTATCTCTGTAAGAACACCACCCATCAAGCTGGTTTTTCCCGCTGATCTTGTTCCTGCGACCAGCATGGTGCGGTTTCCATCAATGATAAAGCTTATTATTCCTGCTGCCAAGGGATTTATCATTCGGTTAGCTATGAATAACGGCAGTGTCCATGGCTTATCCCTATGCCTGCGGAATGCATACGCAATGCCTGACGGATTCAAGGGAGGTGCGATGACTGCTACCCTGGCTCTTGCATTTGGCAGTTCCAGTTCTGTATCTAGAATGGGATTAGCCTCATCCAATGGTCTTCCTGAGATCATCCTCAACTTTGAAGCCCATGATTCTGATTCTGTTCTCGTAGGGATAATGTTGGTATAACATTCTCCATAATCCTGATGGACGATAAAGATAGGTATCTCCCCCAGCGGGCTGTTGATGGTGATATCTTGTACCTTATCGTCAGACAGCAGCACTTCGATGAGCCCAAATCCTACGGTGTAGCGCACCAATATGTTGGCCAGCACCTCTATTTTTTTGGGGCTCATCTTCTGTTTCCTCTGCTCCAACAGCTCCTCGATCAGGTCTTTCCCAATACTGATGAAAACCTGGCGCATACGCTGCGGATCAACAAATTCGCTTCGTTGGGGTTTGTGCTCTGCCATTATCTCTCTGGCAGTATCAAGCAGCTCATACTCATCTTCAGAAAGCTTGAATTCCGGAGGCATAACATGGTAAAGGTATTGGATGGTGTTTGGAAGCTCAAACACGGTGATCTCGTTTTCTTCTGCCAGATAATTGTCAACTTCCTCCCCCTCAATAGGATACTCAGCCATCAACTTAGTGAACATGAAATCAGGTTTTATGGAAGGTATGAATACCCGCATGTAAGGGCTCCTATCACCCAGCCGATACCCTGCCAGATAGGGTTTGATCAATTGGATGAGCTTGGTAGCATCCAACAAATCAATTATTCTGCTCAGTATGCCCAGGTACCTCATGCCGCATTTTTGGTATACTGCATCTGAGTGTTCCTGCCGTATCTTTTCTTCACGGTATTCTCTTTTTAGCTCCACATAACACCCGATGGGATCTGATTTCAGAAGGTCAGCTGACAAGTGTCTTAGGGTAGCATACCATGCAGCAGCAAACCTGCTGCATTCTGGCTGGGATGCCAGCGCAGCATACCCGTACGCATCCTTGTCTTTGATAATAGAGGAATATACTTTAGCTATCTCAACCAGCAGCATGGTCTGGTTATAGTCATATTCGTAACTCCTTTTCTGTGCAAATACTATCTTGGTGACGTTGGGCGATTCGGTGAGGATATCTACAGTATTAGCCATAGTCAGCGGATCATTCTCCAGACTAGGCAGCCTGCTAAACTTTTCACAATTTATATTAAGGATTACTTCGTCACCTTCCCTTATCACCTCATGCGGGAAGGCTTTGTTTTCAGCCATCTTTTACCTCTTTTTTTTGAATTCTTCCAATGCAATCTCAATTATATGGGATTTATTCCTGTACAGCTTGCTTTCCTTGAGCTGTTTCTCCAGCCACGCATCTAATGCTATATCGATGGTGGCAGAAATCGCTTTCTTTGGCATTGGGTAAACCTATTTTTGAACTTCTGGTCCGATCAGCCTATTACACATTTCCCTTCCGGAAAAATCGGGAATTGCAATTATAATATAAAATATATTTTATCATATAATTCATTATCATATCTATTTTATGATATAATTAGTATATAAATGTTTTGGCGTTGCATGGGTTATGCTTTGCATTACCTCTGGATGGGGTTTTACCTCTGTTAGGTGAGCGGCACTTCATTTCCCCTCTGCAGAAATCACAACATTATTATATTACTTAAACCCCAAAGAGCATATGGCGCAGGGATTTGTTACCTTTGGAAAACCAGGCGAGCAGATCCATTCGGCTGGCTTGTTTAAACACGAGATACCTGCAGCACCCATTGACTATTCTGATGATATCACTAATCTGGGCAGGCGTCTCCGGGTTTTGGAGGAACGAAACACCAACCTCCAAAACAGGATTGGAATCATAGAGCAAAACATGCTGAGCAGGCACAAGCAGCTCAACGCTGAGATTAAGACGATGCTATCTGACATGAATGAGCTGAAGAAAGAGATAAATGAGATCAAGGACAGAACGCTCATGTTCGTTAAGGAGCTTCAGATGTCAGCCAAGAAAGAGGATATGGGAGTGCTCAAAAAGTATATTGAGCTGTGGGAACCTGCTAATTTCGCAACCCACACCGAAGTTGAGGAGCTTATAGATGAAGCGTTCAAAAAAAGAAACCTTTAAATATGCTTTCGGTCCATTAGAAAGAGGTGAATTGTGATGCAGCTATTCGGAAAGCCTAAAAAAGAGGATCAGATGCCTCCTCCGCCAGGGCCGTATGATATGCCACCGCCTCCGGATCCTAATTTTCAGCAGCCTTATCAGGAGCAAGCGTATCCGTCCCAGGGCTATCCGCAGCAGCAGCCTTATGATCCGTATGCACCGCAGCAGCAGCCTATGCAGCAAGTTCAGCAACAGCCTGAGCCGCAACCAGTTGACCACGAGCGAATCGAAGAAGTCGCTGAAGCGATCATTGATGAGAAGTGGAACGATCTTCTGAAGGATATCAACAAGATGGTGGAATGGAAGGAGCGCGCTGAGTCACGGATAGTACGCATAGAACAGGATATAGAAAATCTCAAGAGCAATTTTGACTCCTTACATAAAGGTATTTTAGGAAAGATATCGGAATATGATGAAAACCTCACTAATGTAGGTACTGAGATAAAGGCGATGGAGAAGGTCTTCCAGAAAATACTGCCGACATTAACCGATAATGTCAATAAGCTTTCCCGCCTGACTAAAAGATAGTCACTTATTCTTCGCTGCCAGCAAGGCAACTGCAAACACCGCAATTACCAGAATGAAGATTGCACCTAAAATATTGGGGTGGAATATGACTGCTGCAGTATCTCCATAGTCAATAGCAGTCTCATTGTCGCCAGGCACGCTCACTTCTCCCCGAATAAAATTAAGGGCTCCAATAATTAGGACGAGGATAATTATGATGCCCACTATTGACCTGATGGGTGCATTGGCAATCTCTGCATCAGTGGCACCCATAACCTTCAAGGCAACGGTTGCTAAAATAGCAAATATGAAAATGACTGCAAACCAAGGAGATATGTACTGGATTACGCCGGTCGCGATAGGGGAAAATAAGACCAATAGGGCAATTACCAGCCCGATTATAACGCTGATAGCCTGATTCTGCCCTAACACCTTGGTGTATTGGAGCAGGGCATACACTGCCAGCCAGACGAATAAGAATACAAAGAACGGTGCGAAATATTCGAGAGCTGTTACATCAAGGAAGGTCGCCATTTTTTAATGCTTGCCGCCACCACCGAACAGCTTTTTGAAGTCAATGCCGAATCGGCTGAGTGTAGACACATCTTCCTTTGTGTCTGCGTTGGTGATGAATGAGATGATTATTCCAAATACCAGCAGCATAACTATAATCGCTACGGCATCAGATCCAAAGAAGTTCTCAAACCAGTTGAATGCATCCCAGCCACGAGCAGCGCCAACAAATATGAAGATTATCGTTGCTATTGAGAAGATTGCAACCCAGGTAGGAGCTGCAACCCCAAAGATATCCGATTCACCGCCGAAGATCCCGATAAGGATGAGCAGCATGACTACGGCAACTACCACCAATGAGACGCTTGGCAAGGCTGAGTTTATTATCAAGATAACATCATAGCCAGCGGGTAGCACACCGGTTACATGCGGGACAACCACCAACAAGCTTATCACCAAGGCGACAATCACTGCTATATTCTTCCGGTCCCCAAATACCTTGGTCTTATAGAGGATAGCGTACAGCACTGCAAAGATGAGAAGGAAAGGCAACAATACATCTGTCAATCCCCACGAATCTAGAATCCTGATAAATCCCTCGAGTTTATATGCTTCGGAAACCATTTTTCACACCTCAATCTTTTTTCTTTTCTGAACCTTCTTTATTGTCCTTTACGATGTAAACCATAAAAAGGATTATTATCACGATGAGGATAATTGATCCCACTGCATTTCCTCCTGAACCTTCACTGAGGAAACCCCACACCTGATCCAGCCATCCTACTGCATTAAGGAATATGAGCACAATGCCCACAAACATGATTATCATGAAAAATATCTGCCATCCTTTCTGCTGCAGCCAGAACCCTTCTTTTTCTTCCTTGAAGAATGATCCGACCAGAAGCAGGAACAGGACCGATGCCAGGAGGAGAATGACTACATTGCTTGATACCTCCGATATTATCTCAACCAATTCTGCTGATGCGATGGTAAAAAAGGCAATCACGAATGCAGCCATGGCGTTCAGATTCTTTCGGGCGTACTGCTTCCCATCTATCTCTTCAGTGCCAAGGATCCTTGTCTTTTCGAAAATGGCAAATACGATTGTGAAGACTAGCAAAAAGGGAAGAACTACGTCGTATAAACCTACCTCGGCAAAAAAGTCAATAACATTCCTAAAGCCAGACGCCATATAGTTTCAAATTAGGGATATTTATATATAAAGCTTTCTATTAAGAAATGCTCGGAAATATTCCGAGCAGAATCCCCTCTCCCGGATTTGAACCGGGGATCTATCGGTCCCGGCTGTCTTATTATCATACAATGCCCATGCACTGTCCATAAGCGAACTTATCTACAGCCGATCGCTCTAGCCGCTGAGCTAAGAGGGGATGGTTCTCAGAAACTGTAAACGATTTATAAAGATTACTATGAAATTGTCAGAGAATTTGACTTCGCTGTTTTGTGGGCGTTCTTTACTGAAAAATGGGCAATTGTTGCAGGCAGATTGAGCTCTCCCAATATAGGGAGCACTGATTTCACGCGATAGGTGATGACCCGCTCCTCGCCTGCATCCAAATCATCTATAATCCACTTAATCAATGATCCTTTATCCTCATGCTTAAGCAGCTTGCTTGGCTGCAAAGTGCCCAGGGAGACTTCTTTTTCTACGTTTGCTATATTGGGGACCCTATCCGTAATAACAATATCCTTCAATGGCGCAGCTCCCTTGTTCTTGACAAGAATGACTACTCTGCCTCCGGTGATTCCCCCATCGCTTCTTTCCAAGTTATCTGCCTGTTTAAAGATACCGATGGGGCTCTTATAGGCCTGATATGCTATAAGGCTAATGAGCCCCAGGATTATCAGCACAAGAAGTATCATGTAATTCTCACTGACTACCACTGAGAATTCCTGACCCGGTTCTATCGAAACTTCCCAGGCGATGTACTTTATTCCATCTTCTGTCACTGTTTTACTTCTTGGGTTTGCAAGCGTAAACAGGTTTTTCAGTGTAGTCGTTGGTGTCTTAACCAATCCCGTAAACACCGCATTCCCTTCATTAGAAAAGGTGATATCCTTCTTTGTTTTTAGGAAAGAAGAATGAGGAACAGCAGTTTCTGTGATATCAGTATATGGTATAATCTCAATATCAGTGGTTTTTGGGCCATCCACAATTTGGGAGTTTCGCAATGCAGTCAATGTTACTGTGTCTTGTTGCGGAGGTGTTTTTGGGTCAATGCGGAGTAAAATTTCAAAATCTTTCTTTTCTTTCGGCCCTAAGGAAATGTTCACCTGTTTGCTGAAAGTGTTGCTCTGAAGCTGAATCCTTAGGTTTTCATAATCAAGAATATTCTGGTTGTCCACATGTATCTGAGCTTTGATGTCCATCCGAGGATCTATTTTTGTCGGGATAACTGCATTAACCAACACGGTGGGAACATATCCCCCGGGAATCGATCCTTCGACGACTGTAACTCGGAGAGGCACAATTTTTGAATCTTTAGATACTACTGCCTGTATTTTTAGGTTAACATCAGTGACTCCCTCAGTCAATTGGAGGGGGTCAACATATACCTTGGTAGTTACACTGCTTGAGCCCGGAACTGTTATGATTAAGGGATTCTGCAGTGGCTTAGTGTAAATATCCCAGTAAGGATAGTCCAATTTTACAAACCGGAAGTCATGAGGAGACACATCATCATTGGTGATAGTGATTGAGAATTCGGCCAGTTCGTCCAGCGCAATGGTGTCCTTTATGGTTTCTGTTGAAACCCGGAAAGCAGAAGCAGAGATTACTAAGATAACACACATCAACAGCCATACAATCTTTTTTACCATGCTCCCACAATCCGGTAAAATCTAAGCATACCTCCTATATAAATATTGCTATTCTCCAATGAAGAATAAATGGGGTTGGGAGGATTCCTATGTAGGAGCCTCGCCCGATACGCCCCTGTAGCCAATTAATGCCCTGCTTTGCATGGCATGAACTGTCCAAAATTCATGAGAATGAGTGGGGTTGGGAGGATTTGAACCCCCGGCCTTGCGGACCCCATCCGCAAATCATACCAAGCTAGACCACAACCCCTTGTAGAATTCAGATTCTGATTTGTTATTTAAATGTTAGCTTCGCTCACATGCTCCCTCTTGGAGATTCGTATGACATGATCCACAAAACTTTCTATCTTTGTTTCGTGGGAGACCAGAATGATCTGCTGTATCTTAAGCTGGTCTAAGACATCACGCACCTTATCAAGCTGTTGCGATGAGAATCCATCAGTTGGCTCATCAAGTATGAGCAATTCCTTGGTGTTGATGCCTGAAATGATGTCATTGATCACCTTGTTGAGGGCCAATCGGTATGCGAGGGCAATGGATGTCCTTTCCCCTCCTGATAGCGAGTCTATCGACGATTCATATCCATTCTGCTCAATGATGGGCGTAAATTGGTCATCGAGCCTGACGTTTAAGGTTTCATCCTCAATGAGCATGCTGAACCATTGCTGGAACAATGCGTTAAATTCAAGATATACCTGCAGCATGACATGCTTTTCCATCGTTGCCATAAGCTTGGTGAAGTGATCCTCCAACCAGTCCTGATATGATGCAATCTTGCTGAGCATATCCTTAATGATCTGCTTTTCCCTTAATTCTGATTCAAGAGATGCAATAAACTTGACAGTCTCCTGCTTCCTAACCTCTATCTCCTTCTTTGTCAGCTGAATCTTCATTTCTTTGTCTGCAAGGGCATCATGCTCCTGCCTAATCATCTTATATGTCGCTTCTATATCCCTGAGAGGAGCTATTTTCCTTGTCAAATCCATCTTTTTTACATTGATAGCGCCTATCTCCAGCTTTAACCGGTTCTGGCTCATGTGCAGTAGATCCTGCTTTTTCATTTTTTCTCGGAGAGAATCTTTTCGAATCTGCATTGCCCTGATATCTGCTTGTTTTTTCCGCAACTCTTCCAGTTGTGACTGGACCTTTGCTACAGCCTGCCTGTTTTCCTTTTCCTGCTCCTTATGGGTGTCTATATGCTCCTGCAGAGCAGCGGTGTCAAGCTCTCTGCTGATGGCTTCTTTGTGGGATATAGAAACAGCCTGCTTGCAGAGAGGGCAGACATCCAGCTGGGATATTTTCTGCTTTGTTTCAATGTTATGTTTCACCGTAGTCTCAAATGCAGCCAGTTTCTTGCTTAGATCAATGATATTCCGCTGAATCACCTCCAGATTTGATTCCTTGTCTTTAAGCTCCTTGAGAATCTCTTCTATCGGAGGAGTGTCTTTTGTTTCAGATGCAATGCGGGCACACTCTACATCAAGCTGTGCAATCTCCTGCTTGTCTTTTTCATTTTGTTCCACTTTGTTTCTTAACTGCATCTCTGCGAGTTCAAACTCCTTCTTGAAATTGAGGAGTTCTCTTACCTGCAGCTCCTTAGCTTCCAAGGCTTGCTTAGTTTCCTTTAGTTTTTCCTCCAATGAATCAGCGATGGGGGACAATTCTTTCAGCCTGGCAGCAAGCTCTTTTTCTTCCTGCTCTTTTGCCTGCAGTGCCTTCTTCTTGCTGTCTAAATCTACAATCTGGCCCTCATAGTTTTTCCTTTTTTCTTTCAGGTTCCTTATGAATATCTGGGCATTTTCCCTGATGCGTTTGTATTTATCGATGTTGAATACTTTTCTCAAGGTGTCGAGCCTCACTTCAGGATCTTCCTGGACTATCTGTTTCATAGATTCCTGGGGAGTATAGACAGTGAATCGATACATCAAATCAGTGCTTCTGGTGATCAAATCCTTGGGATATCCTAAGAGATCAAGCACCATACTTTTGAGCTCTATATGGGTTGCCTCATTCTTGATGCCATCCTGGATGAGGTATCCTGTTTCCTGCTTGATATCATCCTTGCCTCTTTTCAGAACCCGTTTTATGAATATGTCTTTTCCCTGGATCGAGAAATGGAGCTCCACTGAGCCCGTCTTGGAGCCATGCCTGAGCAGAGAGGCACCGGAAAGGTCTGATCTTTTTACTCCGAACAGGGCAAATTCAATTGACTGGAGAATGGTGGATTTGCCAGAGCCGATATCCCCGGACAAGAGCACTGACCCGGTAGGAAAATCTATCTGCTGGTTTACATAGCTACGAATATTCTCCAGTTTGACTGACCGCAGGATCATGTCTCCAGCTAATGCTGGAAACTATAAAAGCTTTATCCTGGGCAGATTACGATCGGAGAAGGAATTGTGCCTTTCGCCAACAGATACATAAGCACCATCCCGAGAATAAATGTGACTGTCGCTAAAAAGATCGGATGGGTTATGAATGCCTTCTTGTTCATGATATCACCTTTTTTGTTATCCTGCTTTTAGGAATATTTAAAGGTTTCGAAAGCGAGGTGATATTGAAAAGTTATATTAGTGGGTTTCCCCACTTATCTTTTATGTCCATAAACGATGAGGGGTGGGGAGCACCCACAATGAGCATAGATTGGAAGAGAGGTATAAAATTGTTGCGGAATAATTTCCGCAAACAGGG
>DATDXC010000005.1:0-11751 GCA_035289425.1 Candidatus Nanoarchaeia archaeon | reverse complement strand
ATGATAAATGGCAAGATCGCATTGCAGGGTTCTGGAGACTTGGTGGATCAGCTTGAAAAGAAGGGTTATGAGTGGATAGAACAGGACCAATAACCTTTTATAAAACAACTTGTTCTGTTTTTGTATGATTGATCAAGAGAGTAAACGCCTGCATGCAAAACTGAAGAACATTGGATGGACTGAAGAAGATTGTAGGCTTATAGCTCCGCTCACATTAGAGATCAACAAACTGAAAAAGGAGCAGGATGCGATAATACTTGCCCATTCATATCAGTCCCCTGACATTGTGTATGGCATTGCTGATTTTGTAGGAGACTCATACGGCCTGAGCGTGAAAGCAGCTAAGGAGAAGGCTAAAAAAATTGTATTCTGTTCTGTGCATTTCATGGGAGAGACCGCTAAATTGCTAAGCCCTGAAAAAGAGGTTTTTGTGCCAGCAGTTGCTGGCTGCTCGCTCGCTGAATCGATCAAGCCTGAAGATGTAAGGGCATTGCGGAAAAGATATCCTAAAGCAGGTATTGTTGGCTATGTAAATACATCTGCTGCAGTAAAGGCAGAGTGTGATGCGTGCTGTACTTCGGCAAATGTAGTCAAGGTGGTTGAAGCGATGCCGCAGAAGGATGTCGTCTTTATCCCAGACAAATTGATGGGAAAAAACCTGCAGAAATTGACCTCAAAGAATATCATATTGTGGAATGGAACCTGCATCGTGCATGAAGAGTTCAGGCCAGAAAGCGTTGACGCTATCCGCCAGCAATATCCTGATGCGAAGATACTGGCCCACACTGAATGCGAACCAGTCTTGGTGGATAAAGTTGATTTTGCAGGAAGCACATCCCAGATGATAAACTATATCAAGGAACACGAAGGTTCCCAATATATGCTTATTACGGAATGCGGCCTTACTGACAGGGTAAAGGCAGAATTTCCGCAGAAATCCATTGTCGGAACATGCAATCTATGCCCTTACATGAAGGAGATCATGTTAAAGGATGTGCTTCAGGTATTGAAGCATCCACGCAAAGACCAGAAAATAGAAATTCCTACAGGAATTGCGATAAAGGCCAGGAAAGCACTGGATAAGATGTTTGAGTTGGAGAAATTAACAGACGCCAGGTAAGAAAATTGGGGTAGGATACTTCTTTGGTTGTATGGTGATTCTCACTCTGAATCTGAGGTGGTGATCAAGAATTTTACCTTGGAAAAAGAATAGCACCATCCAGTTTATTGAAATGAATGTCACAAGTGACCAACTGAGCGTTCAAGGCTTCAGCTGACAGATAGATGAGTGCATCTGCAAGACCGAATTGCTTAAACTTCTTTCGCATTTGGATCTTAAAAGAACCAGAGTCAAGAGCCACACCAATATCCAGAGGTATGACCTTTGCCCGTGAGTGGATAAATTTGAAAAAACCATTAAAATCTTCCCCCTCCCTAGCAAACTTATCTGAAAGTTCTGCTATAACGAGTACAGGCGTAGCGATATCTTCAGTTTCGATCAGGACTTTAAGATTAACATTTTCCCCAAGGTAATACTCTATCCATGCAGAAGAATCAATCAGATATTTAGTGTTCATGAAGTCGTAATCTATCCTCTCGGGTGAACTTCGTAATTTTTCCTTTACCCTTACCATAAAAAGAATGGGGGATAGCCAACCGTTCCTCAGCGAGGCTGGTGACAACTGAATCAAACGTCGGCCTGTTTTCCAATTCTTTTATTCTCTCCAGTATTTGCTTTGTAGAATCTCTGATCTGGATCGTAGTTACCATAGCTATAACTATAACTATAGATAGTATTTAAATCTTTCGCCAAAAAAGTAAGAGTTAGGCAGCTGCTGCCGCAGTGAAGCTGTTGTTGTGGTGGGGTTACCTTACTATTCTTTCTTAAGAACAAACATAAGGGGAACATCACTTTTCTGTGGACTGAAGTCCACAGCACTAACCTCGTCACATAGCAAATACACTAAAGTGTACATAATAATACAAAAAAGTGTAAAGATTTATATATAAGCTATGTATTAATACACTTTGGTGTATAAGATGGAATATGAAAACCAAAAAGAATTATGCAAAGAACTAAAATTAACAACAGAGGAAGCCCAAAGATGGATTAAATTTCATGAGAATGTCTACAAAGAAGACGAAGAAATGGCCAATAAGGTGCTTACAGACTCTCCCCGATGGTCAGTTATTATGGCCTACTATGCTATGCATAATGTGAGCAAGCTCTATCTGGCAAAAGTGCACAACCTCAAGATCAGCGGGCAGGATGTGCATGCGCAAACATTATTTTTTATCTCGAAATATGTGAAGCAAGAATCAAAAAGAATCATACCGCTTCTGAAGCAGGCAAAAGAAGAGTTTGATGCAATCACGTCATCAAGCATATGGGTTATTCCACAGCTGCTGTCGAAAGGAAGGGACGAAAGGACAAAGACGCAATATTATGACGTTTCCAAAGCAGGAAAATCAAAGATAGAACTCATGCAAGCTGCTCAATATTTTATCGACAATTTCATGATTCCATACATCAAGATAATGGAGGGGCTGCTCTGATGCTTTTGGATATCTGTTTGGGAAGCAAATCTGCATGGAGAATCTTAGTGCTGTATGGAGAATCGCCTGGAGCAGGATTTACTAGGCAAGATCTTAGAAATTATACCAAATTAGGAAACAAAGCCTTGTCGTTTGCATTGAATAGGCTCATTGCGTTCGGCATTCTTACAAAGAGCAAGGAACAATTATCCTTGGCAGTTTACAAGATGAACAAAGAAAGCAAATACATCCAAGATATTCTCAACTTATTGCAGAGAGAAAGGCAGGACCTTAACCATCTACCCTATAATTTTAGTGCCATAGCACGCGAATTTGCGAGGGAAGCTGTTGATTCTGTTGACGCCCTAAGCATACACCTCTTTGGCAGTGTTGCCAAAGGAACATATCGGGAAGATTCTGACATTGACTTTGCAGTAGTTGTAGAAAAAAAGACCCCAAAAGAGGAAATGGCAATAAATGCCATAAGTGACAAGCTGTCAAAAAAGTGTAAGAGAAAAATCCAGTGCTTCCTCATGACACCAGATCAGTTTACTAAGAACAAAACAGGTCTTGCTGAAGAAATAATGAAGCATGGGATAAAACTAGTTTAAATAAAGGATTGGATAGCGATAAGATGTTTGTCGAAATCATCATTGCAATTGTGTTAGGCATCATTGCCGGGATTTTCACAGGCCTTACCCCAGGCATCCATGTTAATTTAGTCTCGCTAATCCTTCTTTCAGTTTCTCCGTTCTTCCTGCAGTTCACATCTCCCCTTGTGTTAGGCGTATTCATCATTTCGATGGCAGTTACCCACACATTCCTTGATGCCATACCGTCCATATTTTTAGGAGCGCCTGATGCAGACATGGCTTTAGGAGTTCTGCCTGGCCACAGATTACTGTTGGAAGGAAGAGGGTTTGAGGCTGTCAAGCTGACAGTTATAGGATCTTTGCTTGCTTTGATAGGGACTGTTGCACTGATCCCTTTGGTTATTCCATTTGTGCCAGAAGTGTATGGTTTTATCCAGCCGTATGTCGGTTACATATTGATCGTAGTTGTAATCTACATTATACTTATTGAAACTGGATGGGTAAAGAAATTATGGAGCCTTCTTATATTCCTTCTTTCCGGCGTTCTGGGGCTTATAACATTACATTGGAATAATTTTAAAGATCCATTATTCCCCTTGCTCAGCGGTCTTTTTGGCATCAGTACACTTCTTCTCTCATTAAATGAAAAGACCGTGATACCAAAACAGAAGATAACGGAAACTATAAAGGTAGGCAAGGCTAAAACAACAAAAGCAGTGGTTGCTGCAGTGGTTTCAGGCAGCATTGCTGGTTTGTTGCCGGGCATAGGCTCTGCTGAAGCTGCATTGCTTGGCATGGTTTTAGTGGGAGAAATTGGCAGCTATGCGTTCATGATACTTATCGGCGGCATAAATGGGGTAAATTTTATCTTCAGCTTAGCCAGCTTGTATACATTAGAAAGGGCGAGAAATGGCGCTATTGTTGTTGTTCTGGAGCTGATGAAAAAGATAACTGCTCATGAACTGGTCATATTTTTGGCAACTGCCTTGGTTGCAGGAGCTGCAGCAACATATATAACTCTAAAAATAAGCAAAAAGGCAGCAGCGCTTATTTCCAAGATAAATTACCGGAAATTATGCATTGGCGTAATTGCTTTTGTTACCGGCATGGTTATATTTTTCTCACATTTCTATGGCCTGTTGGTGCTGCTCGTAAGCACCTCTATTGGCATGATAGCGCCTTTGGTTAATGTTAAGAGAAGCCATGCGATGGGTGTTTTGTTGCTGCCGATTATTCTCTTCTTCGTCTTATGACTTCCAAATATTTATATATTATATGAGGTTTCAGAAGCTGGATAAGGATAAAGCAAGTTACACATGTGGAAAATGCAACCGAGTGATCATCTATGATTATTACAAAAGATCCCCCAATGTATGTCCATCCTGCGGGGAGAGCATAATCTACTTAGATGATTAAACTACAGATCATTGCAGTGGGCAGGCTTAAGAATCAGGCAGTAGCTGAGCTTCTTTCGGAATATAAAAAAAGGCTATCCCCATTCTGCAGGTTTGATATCATCGAGCTCAAGGATGAGGGATTGGAAAAAGAAGCTGCAAAAATTGAACAATATCTAGATGCAAATTGCTTCATTCTTGATCCCCAGGGAACCCAGATGGATTCAGGGCAATTTTCAGACTTTCTTAAAAGAAGAGAAACGATCAAGTTCGTCATTGGAGGGCCTGAGGGGATTCATGCTTCGATCAAGGCTAAGGGAAAGATGCTCTCGCTATCCAAATTGACCTTTCCACATGAGCTGTCAAGGCTTTTGCTGATTGAACAGATATATAGGGCATTTATGATAATACATAAGAGGAAATATCCGAAATAGGGGTGAGGTAAAATCAACAGAAAAGTAATTTGCTTGTTTGTTTTAATATTGATCATTGGTTGCAGCAATCCAGATGATACTACCGAGAATCCAATAATCAACACCACGCCATCCGAAGAAGATATACCAAGTACAATCCCAGTTGAGGAATCTGTCCCTTCAACAGTCAGAGTAACCCTGTATGCCAGAAATAGGTTTGATCCACCTGAATTGAATATACGGCCCGGAACTACCGTTGAGGTCCTGGTTGATGACCAGTTCAATGGGATATTCACAGTACGGATTGTGGGCCTGGATTCCAAAACAGGATTAGCTGATGGAGATATTGCTTCTTTCACTTTTGATGAGGTCGGACAATACACAATCAAACAGGTTCCACTCTATCATGAATTAAATGTAACGGTTGCGGGAGAAAGGATTGAAAGTGCGCCAAAACCAGCTGCCGTAGAAGTTAGAACCAGCGACGAAGCTTCATTGCCAGACAGAAAGTTTTCTCTCTTTGAGCTGCAGCAGTATATCCAGGAATTCATGCATAAATCCTATGATTTTCATTCGTCGATGGATACTGATGAAGATATATATTTTACCTCTCCGAAGACATGGGGCATCCATGCATTAGCTGCTCCCATGGAAACCACTGATGATTTTATCGCTGCGATGAGCAGTCCGAACTGGGATGTGTGGAAGCTTTACAACAATCCCGAATCCTGGGACGATTTGTATCCTGTGTTGGCTGAGGCCCAGTTTGAGGCAGCCTATCCCCCAAACATGGATTACTTTTCTTACAAGGATTCCGACAACACTTATTTTCCAGAATACAAATTCAAGGATTATACGGAAGACTCAGATGAGATTTATATTGACGGGTTTGAAAAGGCTGTCGAGACCGCTCAGGGAACAGTGCTTCAGTATGGCGTGATTGCGATGTATGCAAACTCTCACCAGTTATGGGATTCCAATTGGAAAGAACCGCTGTTGATATACAAAATTCCTTGTACAAAGGATGTAATAGTGTACTATATGCCAGAAGATGCCGGATTTGAGGATTTTGAACCAGGAAACCTTAACAAAGAACAGGTGATGGAGAAGTGGCAGGCGTATATCCAGAAAAGCTTCCAGGCTCATAAAAAAAACATTGAACCGATACTGGTGTATTGCGGAGTAAACCCAGCATTATTTAGCGCAGATGACTTCAAACCACTCACTAAATCAGAGACAAAAGTTGTTAGAAATAACAAGATCCATTACCTGCTCTACTTTGATCATGAGTTTACTTACTCAGGAACGATGGAAAGAAAGTATGCTGATGAATTCATACTGAAAGAGTTGAATTTTACTTTCAAGAACCTGGACAGTGAAAGTTATGATGGTGACTTCTCAAGGCTGCTGATTAGGGTGCTGATAAATGATTCTGAAGATACGACTCATTTCATTGACTACAATCTGGGTCCCGTGGTTCCAGGAAAAGAGTACGCATTGACCAAAGAACTGGCTACGACCATCAAAGGAGAGAATGTTACGCTGATTTTCATACCAGCAATTGAGATTACCATTAGAGAAGTGACCGGAAGCAAGGAAACAGTGTATTGGGTTGCATATCCATTAAGCCATCCCATCATTTATGAACCTGAAGTGTAGTTCATGCAATAAAGGAGAGCTACTTTCAAGTCTTTGGAGCAAACATTTAAATAATATGATTTTCTTTGTAATAAAAATGGAAACAGCACTCATAACATGGTGGAGCGTGAATCATTTCTTTTCTGGAGTGGCATTTGGTATAATCTTTAACTTCAGGAAGTTAAGAAAGACTACACCATTACGAAGTGCAATAATCACCTTGCTCCTGCTCATCGCATGGGAACTGTTTGAACGCTATGCGTTAGCCGGTATTGAATTTGGCCGTGAACTTATAAGAAACAGGATCGCTGATGTGGTGATCGGCTTTGCCGGCTTCATGATAACCTACATCTTGCTGAAGAAGCACCCATTGAAGGTTCTGCGTTAGAAGAATGCTCTGTGCGATTTCTGGCAACGTAATATTCCAAAAAGAAACCTTTTTAAACCACCATTGGATTCTGCATATATATGGAAGCGATTATTTCAAATTTCAGGAAGGGAAGGAAGACCCAGACTACAAACCAATTTGTGCTAGTTGTTAAGGGATATTCTAATAAAGAGAAAGCTGCAGAATTGGTCGGCAAAGAAGTGACCTGGAAAAGCACTGCAGGAAAAGAGATAAAGGGAAAGATCACATTTCCTCATGGCAACAATGGTGCAGTGAGGGCTTTGTTTGAAAGAGGTTTGCCTGGTCAAGCGTTAGGCGGAAAAGTAAATATAAATTAAAAAATTATTTCTCAGAAGTTACTTTGGGAAAAGGTCTTTTGACTTCGATAGGTATAAGACCCTGCTCAAACTCAAGTTTTGCTATCTCAACTGGATTGTACTTTATCCTCTCCAGGTCTGCTTCATTCAGTTTCACGAGAGGCTTCGCTCCCATGCCGATCTGCAGGGCTCTTGATCCTATGACCCGTGCTTTCTCAAAACGCGTATATTTCATCATAATGCACCTCTCAATTCCTTGGCTTTATCCAAAGCTATATCGACCATCTGTAGGATTTCTTCGCTTCCCAGAGGGCTGTCGCCGCCTTTCTGCAGAGCGCATAAAGTGCCGTCCTTCAATGAAGCGACAGTCAACCTTGCATCGAGCACCTTTTGCTCCTCGATAAGCGGATCAACCACAAATGAGTTTCCGATCTTGAGCACAGTAACAGATATAGGCTCATGGTTCAGGACAAGCTTTTCCTTCCGTGAAGATTTGTAGTCAATGGTGCCATCTGCATAGCTAGGCAGCTTTGCAGTCTTTAAAGCAGCCAAAGCCGCAAGCGCAGCTGCGTCGAAGAGATTGCCTGCATCATTGAAAGGTATTATGTCGATGGCAACCATCCATACCTTCTCTCCCTTGGTTATGCACAACTTCTTGAAATCGATGGCCTTGCTCTCCCTGATACCTCTATCAACAACCCTCGCCAGCTCGATAGCATCGATGCTAGGTGGTCCTAACTCGAATTCAGGATTTGACATAGGTACCAGTTCCGCACCTACTATGATAGTTCCTTGGTCAGGATTGTCAGGATAGGGCGTTCCCACCTCGAACTTGATTCCTACAACTACTTCAGTATCGCCTATAGAAACTTTTGCTGAAGCGCATGCAGTGCTATAGAGTCCTGTCTCGACCTTGATGGGCTGCCGATAGTCAAGAGGCTTCCTGCCATCTAGCCTAACGCCTTTTGATAAAAGTTCCAGCACATGGGATCGTAATCCATCGTCCATTTAGACCACCCTGTATTTTTCTTTCAGTGCCTGTTTCTGAATCTTGTATATTTCAGCACAAGCCTTCTTCGCTTTGTCAAGGACTTCCTGAAGCTGCTCTTTCTTAACCAGACCATCCATCTGCAGCAAGCTTATCTTACCCAAGTTAGGCAGCATTGCAACAGGTATATCAGCGACAGGCCCATCTTCATAGGCTTCCTCAGAATAATCCAGGTCAACAGCCAGCTTGTCATCAACTCTGCCTACTGATACCGCACAGACCAAATCCTTCATGTCAAGACCGGCATCAGCCAATGCCATCGAAGCAGCGCAGATGCCTGCGCATCTCGAACCAGCTTCGGTTTGAGGCAGCTCGATGAATACATCCACTACTGCATTGGGAAAATCATCCAGGTTAAGGACAGGTGATAAGGCCTTTTCGGTGACCATAGAGATTTCTTTTGACCTTCTGGATCCGCCAGGCCTGACTCTATCTGAAGAGCTCGAAAACGGCAGCATGTTATAGTTGCATCGCAAGATTCCCTTCTCTGGATTTTGGAGGAATTTAGGATACAAATTTCTAGGGCCATAGACTGCTGCATATGCCCAGGTATTCCCAATCTTGAAGGACGCTGAACCGTCAGCTCTTTTGATAACACCAACTTTAGCCTCGATCTTCCTCATCTCATCAAAACTACGATTATCAATTCGTTTCTTGTACGACATTTGAAGTACCCCCTAATGTTGTGCCAGTTTCCTTCTCAAGGAATTCCTTGATCCGGTCAGTGAGGCCGCTCACATGGGCCTCATCCTCTATCTTCTGGATTGTCCTGACTGCGAGCAGTTCCATCGCAGGAATATCTCCCTGGATCCAGACAAGGCCATTCTGGCCGACCATGATCCTGGCGTTAGTAGCCTGTTTTATCATAGAAACCATGCTTCCCTGCTTCCCGATTACCCGGGGAACCTTATTGGTGTTGATAGGGACGATTCTGCCTCCCATGAGTTTGCGCAATCCAGGACCTTTCATGGTAACATCAATTAGCTTCTGGCTCGTTACATTAGTTATCTTGCAGATGATGTTATCACCGATCTTGTAATATTGAGTTAAATCTGCGCCCCGTGCAATAAATTCAGAGGTGGCATCCTTCATTGATAGCATCGCTGAATATGGAGAATTCGTTTCCAATCTCCATCCGCTGAAATTGACATCCACAACCTTGCAGATGATGGTATCGTTTCGCTTGGGTGAATACCTTCCGGAAAGCTTCAGTAATTTTATGGTCCTTCCATCCAAAGTCACTAACCCTAGTCTGCCGCTGTAGATATTGTCGCCTTCCCGATAGGTTCCAAAGCCAGGCAGATAGTCCATGCCTTCCACCAGCAATTCTCCAGGAACCACAACATCTTTTTCATTCACTAATAGCTTTGTCATATCATTTCACCCTCAATACTTTTGATGCGATTGTACCGTGACATAATGCATTCAACTTACTATGAAAATCCTCTTCCAATCCTCCGGGCATCTCTACAACCGCAAGATAGCTGCCGTCAGACTGCCAGTCTTCCCGTAATTTCTTGCCGAACTGCTGCAGTATAGGATAGGCTTTAGCACCATACTCTGCCGGGATTACTACCTCAATCTCTTTGACCTCAAACTTGATAGGCAGTATAGGACGAATAGCCTTTAGAGCATCCTGCACTTGCCGCTGCACATCTTCAGTTTCATTAACATGGAAGTTTGCCTCTGTAAGCGCGTTTTCGATCCTTTGCGGCGGATGAGGCAAGTGTGTCTGAGGGTCAACTGCATTCCTATGGATGATATTGATTATCTGCTTGAGTTTCTGCTCTCGAATCTCATGTTTCCGCTCAGTCGTAAGCGGGATATCGCCTTTACGGATAAGTGCGAGTGCAACTTCGGTTATATCATCAGTCCCAAATGCCTCCTTGACTGCATGCGGAGAAGCAACCTCTCCTTTTTTAGCATCATTATACACCTTAGGGACAGCAAGCAGCTGTCCGATGTCCATAGTCTTGCCTCCCTTGACATCTAAAGCAAGATTTACGTCAACCATGATCTCAAAAGTATGACCATGGCTCTTGACTTTTACTATGTGAGCATCGTTGACTGAAACCATCGTTACCTCTTCTTCCTACCCTCTAGGCTTCTTTCAAGCTCATGCTTGGTGAACTTGGTAAATTTCTTAGCGCTCGTAGTGATATAAGCAGAATCAATCCTCTCGAAAGAGAAATTTTCGCCGAGCACCTTCTTCAGCGCTTTCAGGCAAAGCCGCAAACCGTCCTCTATATCCAATTCTGGTTTGTACTCTTTATGCAGTATATCCTCAACCTCAACTTCGCCCTCTCCTATGACGCTTGCTTTGTATTCAAAATAAATTCCGGTAGGATCAGTCTCATAGAGACGTGGAGTATGGTCATCAATGCCGCCGATCAGAACCGAAACGCCGAATGGCCTGAGCCCTCCAGACTGGGTGCAGATCTGCTTCAGGTTTGCTATGTCCTTCACAATTGAACCAGTATCGATTTCGCTGTCATAAGTAACTCTATGCTGTTGGGCCTTGAGCTGTGCTCTTTCGATAAGAACTCTTGCATCTGAAATGATGCCAGAAGCGGTAGCTCCGATGTGCTCATCGATCTGCCAGATTTTCTCGACAGATTCAGGAACCACTAATGGATCGACAATCCGCTTGTCTGATACCAGCAGCACTCCATCTGAGCAGACCATGCCGATCGCAGTAGAACCCTGCCTCACTGTCTTCTTGGCATACTCGACCTGTAGGAGCCTTCCGTCAGGACTGAACATAGTAATTGCTCTATCATATCCCATCAATTGATGTGGCATTGGTTGTACCATTTTGTATCACCTTTTCATGCAGCAATATAATTGCTGACTGCTTTTTTTAATATCCCGCTAACGCCCAGTGTTTTCACGATGACCTCCTTCTTCTCAATGGAGTCTATCAATGTTAAAGCCTGCTTGGAATCCTTAAGCCCCTTTGTAGAAGTCCTGAGAATCCCCCGCTGGGTTTCCGGATTGTATCGGTCTTTGAGCATGATTATTCCTGCTGTTGCCGCTCCCTTTTCACCAACCAGTTTAAGCAAAGATCCAAAGATGGCATGCTCTACTGAATCTGCACTGCCTATTTTGCCCTCTGAAATGACTTCAAAGGCTATATATCGCTTTTTCTCCCTTAAACTCGGTAAAAGGGGTTTTAACTTCGGCATTTTAAAAGCTTTTCAGCTTGGTTGTGAGAAAAATTTCTTCTTCCGCTGTCTCCCACAGAATCAAGAAAATATTGATACTATATAAAAGTTTGGGTTTTTGGGGCTTAGTAGAAAAAGTTCTGATCGATAACCAATATTGTAGGCTATCAGCCTACAAAACAGCTCCGCTGTTTGTGTTCTGATATGCCGACACCTAAGCACCGACCCAAATAGTCTTTTCAAGGCTGAAAACAAACTCTC
>DATDXC010000004.1:0-42034 GCA_035289425.1 Candidatus Nanoarchaeia archaeon | reverse complement strand
GGTGGCAGTGTTTCCCAGCCAGAATGCTATAATGGTTCCAATTATGTGCTTCTCGGCATAAAATCATCCGGTAGTGCTGTAAGCTCCTGTATTAATGGAGGAACGCAGTCATCTCAGGAGGCAATTGATGGTGATTGGAGTACTGAGACAAAATTCGGCTATTGCCCTCCCACTGATAGATATGAGTGGTATCATGGGGGAATTCCAGGGTATGCATCCATTTTTGAAGAAGGGGTATGGTGGGAATTGAAATAAGCTACTCTGCAGAGATGTATATGTCCTGCAGTATTTATCATGTTTTTTATTAAAAACAATCGTTTTCTATTAAGAACAAAATGTTTAAATAGTCCGATATAAGTCAGTGCTCACATGAAAATCAAATCAATAAAGGCAAGAGAAATTCTTGATTCTCGAGGGAATCCTACTGTTGAAGTTGATTTAATTATAGAACAGGGTAGATTTGGAGCTACTGTCCCCAGCGGCGCTTCTGCTGGCAGCCACGAAGCGTTGGAATTGCGGGATGGGGATGCATCCCGATATGGCGGAAAAGGTGTTTTGAAGGCTGTAGCTAATGTTAATTCTAAAATCTCAAAATTAGTAGTGGGGATGGATTGCACTGACCAAAAAGCAATTGACATTGCAATGATTGAGGCTGATGGAACTGAAAACAAGTCAAAGTTTGGGGCTAATGCAATCTTAGCTGTTTCAATGGCTGCGTGCAAGGCTGGATCATTTGCATCCCAGATGCCATTGTATGCGTATATTGGGAAATTGTATGGGGTAAAACCTTATGTATTACCTGTCCCCATGTGTAATGTCATCAATGGAGGGAAACACGCAGGGCAGGAAAACTCTATTCAGGAACACATGGTCATGCCAGTGGGAGCTAAAAGCTTTTCTGAGGGGATCAGAATGGTCTCTGAAACCTACCATCAGCTAGGAAATCTTCTCAAAAAGAGATTTGGTGCAGGTGGAACACTAATCGGCGATGAAGGAGGGTATGCACCCGCTCAAATAAATTCTGTCGCCGAACGATTGGACCTCATGAGTGAGGCAGCTAAACTTTCCGGGCACGAGAAAGAGATTGCATTTACTTTGGATCCTGCATCAACTGAATTCTTTAAAGATAGGACCTATACTATCGGGACTAAAAAAATGAATGGTGGTCAGATGGTCGATTTCTATGTAGACCTTGTAAGAAAATATCCTATCGTAAGCATAGAAGATGGTTTAGCAGAAGATGATTGGGATTCATGGGTAGAGATGACCAAGAAACTCGGCAATAAGATCCAGATAGTCGGTGACGATCTTTTTGTTACGAATACAAAGAGAATCAGAAAAGGCATTGAGCTAAAAGCAGCCAATTCAGTTTTAATCAAGGTCAATCAAATCGGGACTGTTTCAGAAACTCTTGATGCTATCAAAATGGCGCATAAGACTGGCTGGACTGCTGTGGTAAGCCATCGCAGCGGAGAGACTGAAGACACATTCATTGCAGACCTAGCAGTTGGTGTGAATGCAGGCCAGATCAAGACCGGCGCTCCTGCGCGGTCTGACCGGAACGCCAAGTATAACCAATTGCTTAGGATAGAGGAAGAGCTGGGCAGCAAAGCTGTGTATCCTGGAAAGAAGTTCAGATAATTAGACCAAAAGGTTTAAATAGATGAGTATAATACTATTCCTTTGGTATATATGGTCCAATTAAGTGAACTCTTAAAAGGCACGGAGCAGATAAGGATTCTTGAATATTTCATTGCTTCTCCCACCAAAAAGGTTTCCCAGGCCGAAATAAGAAAGAAGGTCAAGCTGGCTAAGGGAACTGTCGTCAAATGGCTTGATTTTCTTGTTTCTCAGGGTTTGGTGAGTTTTGAAATGATTGGTCTGAACAAATTGTACCGGTTATGCAATGAAGATATCATCGTTCAGGAGCTAAAGATACTCTCCATGCTTGCAAAGCTCAGGGAATTACATCTCCCCGAGGGAAGAGTCGAGGTCTATGTCTATGGCAGTTATGCCCGGGGGGATTATTCCGAAGAAAGTGATGTTGACTTGCTTGTAATCGGCATGGTGAAGAGGGATCTGATGGCTGCTTCAGTTGATGCCTTATCCAAAAAGATTAATAAAACAGTCCATTTTCATGTCTTTTCTCCTGTTGAATGGTCGCAGATGGCCAGAAAAGACCCTGCCTTTTATGAAAGGGTCGAAAAAGACAAGAAGAGGATACTTTGATGGATATTAGAAGCTGCATCGAAAAAGGGTTCCTGAAGAAGATTGCTCCTGATTCTCAGCTTTCTGTTAAGGAGATGGCAGAATCTCAGTATGACCTCGTTCAAGCCCAAAAAACATTTAATGACGGAGACTTCAAATGGAGCATTGTCAAAAGCTACTACAGCATGTTCCATGCGGCAAAGGCTGTCCTCTATTCTTTGGGTTATGCTGAAAAGAAACATATCGCAATAGCAGTGGTTTTGGAAGAGCTGAACAAGAAAGGAAAGCTTGAGCTGAAATATACCATTGATTTTAAGGCAGCGCTATCAGCACGAGAAGAAGCTGATTATCATTATGCCTACGGCAAGGAAAGCGCTGAGTATAGCATAGTGATCGCAAAGGCGTTTGGGAAGAAAATGAAGGAGATGATACTATGATACATCATGTACTATTACAACACGGAGTGCCATTCTTATGAGAAAAGTCATACTCATCATCAGGGACGGGTGGGGATACCGGAAAAGTCGCAAGGACAATGCTATCTGTCATCAGGGAGCACCGTATGCAGATTCATTGATGGCAAGTTATCCCCATACTTTGATTCGTGCATCAGGTGAGGCTGTGGGGTTGCCAAAAGGTTATCAAGGAAATTCTGAAGTAGGCCATATGACCATTGGGTCTGGTAGAATTAATTACCAAGCCATGATGCGCATTAACAAAGCAATTGAATCTGGCGATTTCTTCCGCAACAAAGCTTTCTTGGGAGCGATACACAATTGCAAAAAGAACAGGTCACATCTACATCTTATCGGGCTTCTACAAAGTGAAGGAGTTCACAGCCACGAAACACATCTATATGCGCTCTTGGAGTTATGCAAAATGCAGAATTTCAAGGAGGTTTTCCTTCATATTATCACTGATGGCAGGGATGCGCCAGTGCATGATGCGCAGAAACACCTCAAAAAGCTGATGCAGGTTATCAAGAAGCTTGGTATAGGTGCCCTTGTTACACTCAACGGGAGATATTATGCAATGGATAGGGACAAACGATGGGAAAGAACGAAGAAAGCCTATGATTGCATTGTTGAAGGCAGGGCAGATGTTTTTGATGATGTCCTTGTGCAGCTGAAGCAGTGCTATCAGAAAGGCGAGACTGACGAGTTTATTGTGCCGCGGAAGCTTAAGGGATATGGGGGCATCAAGGCAAAGGATAGCATTATCTTCTTTAATTATCGGACCGATAGGCCACGGCAGCTTACCAAAGCCATAGTTGAGAGTAAGTTTGAAGGGTGGCAACGAAAACCATTGGATGTATATTATGTGGGCATGACTGAGTATTATAAGCCGATGAATGCCCATGTGGCTTTTGATGACATAGCTCTGTCCAACCTGCTTGGAGAAGTGATAGCGCGTAAAGGGCTCTTACAACTTCGCATCAGCGAGACAGAGAAATATGCGCATGTGACATTTTTCTTCAATGGCCAAAAAGAGAAGCCCAATCCGAAGGAAGATAGGGTGTTGATTTCATCCCCGAAAGTGGCAACCTATGACCTGGAGCCTGAGATGAGTGCGTATGAAGTTACTAGCAGGCTGGTCAATGAAATAAAAAAGGTGAGATATCATTTCATTGTTGTCAACATAGTCAATGGAGATATGGTGGGCCATACCGGTGTTCTCAAGGCTTGCTATGCAGCTATTAAAATTGTGGATGAGTGTACCAGAAGCATAGTTGAGGCAGGCCTTGCAAATGCCTACACCAGCATAGTATTTGCGGATCATGGCAATATCGAGGACCAACGGCCTGCATGGCGGACGTCCCATACTATAAATCCAGTGCCGTTGATTTTAGTCTCTCCTGAGCCAAAGCTGAAGAAATGCAGATTGAGATCCGGCGGCCTGCAGGACATAGCGCCTACAGTGCTTGATTTACTTGGTATAGCTAAACCCAAAGAAATGACCGGGAAAAGCCTAATTGCATAAATTATACAGAATCTCAAACGCTTTCAGCAGGTCTTTCTCATCCACCACAATTATATGCTCGTTGGATATTATCAATGCATCGATGATGCTGATATCATTGGCGCCCAGTTCAGTGGAAATAGCGGAAAATACACCGGGTGTTTTCTCCAATGAATCCGGGTAGATGAGCTCGATCATGCCAATTCCCCTGTTTGAATCAAGGATGTTTTTCTTGCCGAAAGTTGCATACATCTTTTCATAGCTTTTCTTGTCAATGATGATTTTGAAAAGCTTTGCTCCTTCGATTATCCTTAATATTTCTCCGCTTTCGAAGTCAACTTCAGGAAGAATCGCTCCAATCTTATGGGTTGTCTCCTCATTTTTTTTCAGGGATAAAGATGCCATCTTTGTTATTGAACGAATCTTTGCCTGCTTGAGTATATTGTAGACTGCGGTCTTATCCTGCTTCTTTTCAGGCTGGGTTGGATACCTTCTCAATGCACTGATGACTGAATCAAGAGAGATTCCGACTTTGTAGGTGTCAATGACGTACCGGGCCAATGATCTGAAGTTGATGATCCCCCTCGATAGGTCTTTTCGCAATGATATATCTGTGTCAATCAGTTTCCACACAAACTCCCGTATATTTTTGGGCTTTTCGAGCATAGATACACCATAAATGTGTCATAATTTAAAAATATTTGCTAAATTTGTCAAATTATGACGTACACTGAAAAATTATGTCAAAGCTTATTTAAAGGGTATATTTTTCCTTTTGTCGTTCAGTATGGTCCATATCGAAGCATTCAGGGGGTGGCTCTACAACTCGGACAAGGTTGATTTCTCCGAGGTAATTACGCCTCCCAATGATGTGATCAATGCTGAGCAGCGGAAAGAACTGCTGCAGCACAGCCATAACTTTGTGCAGCTGATACTGCCTGAGGGAGCTGATGGCAAATATGCCCATGCTGCTGCATTGCTTACAGCATGGCAGGGTGAAGAGATATTGGTCCAGGACAGTGAACCGAACATCTATGTGTATACCCAAGCATATTCTATTGAGCATAAATCATTTACCCGTTTGGGATTTATATCCCTTCTAAAGATAGAGGAGCTGGGCAGGGGGGTCCTGCCGCATGAGCGGATACTTGAGAAGGATCTTGCAGACAGGATAGCATTGATATCAACAACGAAAGCTAATCTGGAAATCCCATTTTTGCTGTATGACGACAAGGAAAGAAAAATTGATGGGATTCTTGCTGCAGCTATAGACGGCAAAGAACCCTACATTGATTTCACCCATGAGAAAGTGAGGCATACCCTGTTTAAAATCACTGATATAAAGGTCATAAGGCATATCCAGGATGCCATGAAAGAGCGCCAATGCATAATCGCCGATGGACATCACCGGTACACCTCTGCATTGAGAGTTCGGGATATGCTTAAAGAGCCCAATGCTCAGTATGGCCTGATGTGCTTTGTGAACTCATTCAATGAAGGAATGACTATCCTGCCATCAAATAGGGTTGTTTTCGATGTGAATGCCCCCGATTTTCTCAAAAAACTTTCACCACATTTCATTGTCGAAGAAGTTCCCCGTCATACACTCCTTTCCCGCATGGCTGCTGTTGATGTGATGGTTGACAAATCAAGGAACCTCAAGAATCATGTGTTTGGGGTAAGCACACAGGAAAAAAGTTATCTATTGACCCTGAAGGGGAATGATGCACTTGCAAAGAGGCTTGCTGATAAATCAGAAGTATTCCGAAAACTGGATGTAACTATTCTGCATGAGCTGGTCATAAAAGATATTTTAGGCATAACTGAGGAGCAGCAGAAAAAAAGGGAGCATATAGACTTTGTCAAGGGAGACTCAGAAACTTTGCAGAGGCTTGATGAAGGAGCGCAGATAGCGTTCCTGCTGAAGCCGCCTCTGATGCGCGAGATATTCCTGACGGCGAGGGCTGGCGAGACAATGCCCCAGAAGTCAACTTACTTTTATCCCAAGGTATTTTCAGGATTGGTCATCTATGATTTTGGAGGGAGATACTATGAGAACAAAATTGTTCATACCAGGGCCTACTGAGGTCCGGGATGAAGTTCTGCAGGAATTGAGCAATCCGCAGATTGGGCATAGGACTCAGGAATTTCGGGATTTGTTTAAAAGTCTGAAGCCAGGGCTCAAAGAGCTGTTTCACACCCGAAATGATGTGCTGATATCCACCTCTTCAGGCTCAGGATTCTGGGAGGCATGCATCAGAAGCTGCATCAACAAAAAAGTATTGCACGCAGTCAATGGAGCTTTCTCGAAAAAATGGGCTGAGCTCTCTGAACGGTGCGGCAAAGAAGCTGGCATTGTAAAATATGCATCCGGGAAAGAAGTAAAAGCTGCTGATGTGGATAAGGCACTTTCGGAAGATGCTTACGAGGCTTTCTGCATGGTGCATAATGAGACATCAACAGGGGTAATGTCAGACCTAAAGGCAATTTCGGCAGTCATGAAGAAACATCCTGATGTATTATGGTTTGTGGATGCTGTTTCAAGTTTAGGGGGTGTTAAAATTGAGGTGGATGCTATGGGCATTGATTTCTGTCTGGCATCTTCTCAAAAGGCCATCGCTCTTCCTGCTGGATTGGCTGTTGCATCTGTCAGCGAGCGCTGCTACAAAAAAGCAGAAAGTGTCTCTGGCAGAGGCTATTACTTTGATATCATTGAATTGAAGAAGTCATATGACAAGGATGAGACACCGTATACACCATCCATTCCCCATTTATATGCTTTACAGAAGCAGTTGGAGCGGATCAGGGCAGAAGGATTGGAGAATAGGTACAAACGTCATAACGATATGGCAGCCTATGCTAGGGAATGGGCGCATAAGAATGGTTTTGTATTGTTTGCCGAACATGCATCTGATACAGTAAGCTGTTTTTGGAATACCAAGAAGCTGGATTGGAGTTCTATCAAGAAGGACATGGCTAAAAAGGGATACAGCATCGATTCCGGCTATAAGCAGCTTAATGAAAAGCTTGAGCAGGAAGGCAAAGGGAACACATTCAGGATAGCCCATATGGGAGACCTTACTGTAGATGAAGTCAAGGAATTATGTGCAGAATTAGAAGGATACTTCAGGTGATACAAATGAAAATCTTAATACCGGACAAAGTGGATGCGCAGGCAACAGATATTTTGGAAAAAGCAGGATTTGTTGTAGACAACAAACCAGGCATAACTGAAAAAGAGGTTATCAAAATATGCGGAGATGCAGATGCCATTATAGTACGCAGCGGCATACAGGTTACCAGAGAAATTTTACAGGCTGCCCGGAACTTGAAAGTTGTCGTAAGAGCAGGGGTAGGAACCGATAACATTGACACTGAAGCTGCGTCTGAACTGGGTATCATTGTGGAAAATACCCCTTTGGGGAACATCAATGCAGCTGCTGAGCATACCCTGACACTTCTCATGCTGCTTTCAAAGCCGGTCATACACTCAAATGCAGAATTGAAAAAAGGAGTCTGGGACAGAAAGAAATACAAGGGCTCTGAATTAAAAGGAAAAACCTTAGGGATAATAGGCCTGGGAAATGTGGGCAAAAAAGTGGCTAAAGTGGCTAAAGCGCTGGAGATGGATATCCTGGGATTTGATCCTTTCATAGATCTAGCTGCCATGAGGGAGATGGGCATCACTAAAGCTGAGCTGGATGATTTATACAAGGGGTCTGACTACATCACCGTCCATGTCCCGCTTATAGATGAAACCAGAAACCTGATTTCAGATAGGGAATTTGCGAAAATGAAGGATGGCGTAAAGATATTGAATGTTGCCCGCGGCGGCATTATCAATGAGAAAGCGCTCGAGAAGGCCCTCAATTCAGGAAAAGTTGCTGCTGCTGCATTGGATGTCTATGAAAGCGAGCCGCCTGCCTGCAGCGCATTGCTTGCAGACCAGAAAGTGATATGCACGCCCCATCTGGGCGCTTCAACAGAAGAAGCACAACTTAATGTGGCATTGGATGCTGCGCATCAGATTGTCGAGCTGTTGTCTAATGGGAATATACTCAATTCAGCCCAGTTGCCCAATTGTGTTTTAGAACGAAATGGGGGAACGCGCATCACGGTCCTGCATAAGAATGTACCTGGCATGATCGAGCATATCACCCAAGAACTTGCTTCGAAAAACCTGAACATAGCTGAGATGATCAACAAGGGCAGGCAGGACATCGCTTATTCGATTTTTGATGTTGAAGGCAGCGTTGCAGAAGCGGTTCTACCTGGCATACAAGCGATCCCTGGCGTAATTAAAGTGCGGAAAATTTAGTAACATTATTAAACCTTTTTCTCTTTTTTTCAATTATGACGCTTGTGGAAATAGATCTTCATAAATCAGTAGAAGAAAACGCTTCTGTTTACTATGAAAAGGCTAAGAAGATCAAGAAAAAGATCGAGGGAGCTATTCACGCATTGCAGGAATCAGAGTCCAAGCTGAAAAAGCTTGAGAAGGACCATACAAAAGAACAGGAAGAGCTCTCGAAAGTGACGGTCGCCAGGCCAAAGGAGTGGTATGAGAAGTTCAGATGGTTCATCACCTCAACTGGTTTTTTTGTTATTGGCGGAAGAGACGCAACAACCAATGAGATTATTGTAAAAAAGCACACTGATGCGGACGATTTGGTGTTTCACACTGATTTAGCCGGCAGCCCTTTTTTTGTCATCAAGAGAAAATTAATTGTCCCGCCCTACCCATCCCCTCCCCCCACCATTGATGACAAAACACTCCGTGAGGTGGCTGATGCGACTGTTTCGTATTCCAGAACTTGGAGGCTGGGCTTGTCAAATAGCCCTGTTTTTTATGTAAAACCGGATCAGGTTTCTAAGGAAGCAAAAGCAGGGGAATACCTGGTGAAAGGGGCTTTCATGATCAACGGCAAAACAAATTATGTCGACAATAAAATCAATTGCGCTATAGGCATATTATCCGACGGTAAAATCATGGGCGGTCCGGTTGAAGCAGTCAAGGCTCACTGCAATAAATATGTTCCAGTCATACAAGGCAGGGACAAAGCAAGCAAAGTTGCAAAGTTCATCCAGAAAAAGATTGGTGGGACACTCGATGAGATAATTGCTGTTCTTCCGAGCGGCGGGGTTGCTGTAAAATAAAATTTAAAAAAAGATTTATATACTTATTGGCCAGATTGCGCCCAAGGATTTACACCTGGAAAAGGAATGATAAAAACATTCAATAATAATGGGAAGATACAGATACTAGTTGCTGGCTATGATGCACTACAAACAAGAATTGCTGCGCAGGCATTGGTAAGACACCCAGAATTCTATAATCAGATGGATTCAAATGAAGTTATAACATATGGAACAGATATAGAAGATATTCATGTTGATTAATTCTGTTATAATAACCCTACTAAAATTGCAAAGATTTAAATATTAGTAGGCATATTATAACCTTATTATGTATATAAAACGCAAATTAGAGGAAGAGATTAAGAAGTATCTGAAAACAAAAGAGATCATTGCAGTTATTGGCCCAAGGCAATGCGGGAAAACAACAATGCTGCTCACTATTCTAAAAAATTATGATAAGGTGAGCATAGTAAGCTTTGACAATATAAAGCAACTCAAACTGTTTGAGGACGATATTGATTCTTTTATTGGACTATACGTGAAAGGGTACAATTATTTATTTATTGATGAGGTGCAGTATGCCAAAGATAGCGGAAAGAAACTCAAATATATTTATGATACTCAAAAGATAAAAATATTTATTTCCGGTTCTTCAGCAGCAGAACTTTCAATTAAAAGTTTGAAGTATCTTGTTGGAAGGATTTTTGTTTTCAAGCTATTCCCATTTTCCTTCAACGAGTTTTTGATGGCAAAAGACAATAGACTTTGGGGCATATACAATCAAGGCAAATATGGGCCACAAATCTTATCTCAGATTAATGCTTATTTACACGAATACATGATTTATGGCGGCTTTCCCAGGGTTGTTCTTGCGTCAAGTATAAAAGAAAAGAAAAAAGTTTTAGAAAATATATATAACACTTATTTATTGAGGGAGATTAAAGAAATAATGCAGCTTGGAGATAATGATAAGCTGATAACTCTTCTTAAAAGCCTTTCTCTTCAGATTGGCAATCTAATCAACTATAATGAATTATCGCAGCTAACTGGCCTTTCTTTTAAGGAATTAAAGAAGTATCTTATTATTCTTGATCAGACCTATGTCTGCAGCAGGGTTTCGTCGTTCCATACAAATAAAAGAACAGAGCTTGTTAAGGTTCCGAAAATTTATTTCTTTGATTCGGGATTTAGAAATACCTGCATTGACAATTTTAATGCAGAACGAACCGATAAAGGTGCTATGTATGAAAATGTTATTTTCACAGAGCTTATTATAGAAGGAATTACCCCTAAGTATTGGCGCTCAAAATCAGGTGCAGAGGTTGATTTCATCATTAGTGATGCAACGCCAATCGAAATCAAGTCAACCATCAATGAAACAAAACCATCGCGATCTTTCAGCAGTTTTGTAGAGAAATACAGGCCCAAAAAAGGGTTTCTTGTTTCATTAAATTTTGAGGGAAAGAAAACTATTGCTGGTTGCGCATTACATTTTGTCCCATTTGTCAAGTTTATTTGGCAGATAAAATAATTGCAGTGCAGGCATTAGCCAATAATCAAATTTATAACTTTGATAAGAATGAAGTCATCACAAGCGGTACTTTAGATGCCCCAATTGTTGGATAAACACAACCTTTATAATATTTCACGATTCTTTTTTTATTGATGCCTGCTACATTTTGTTGCCAACAGACCGGGAAATGCTGCAGCCATATACGGGGCTTTGTCAGTGACCTGGACAGGGCCTTTCTTAAGGAGTACGCCTATGGGAAATTGCCTTTGGTTGCACTGTATCCTCCAGAGGAGATATCATTTCCCTTATGGGATTGGGAAGCAAAACGATTCATTGCGAAAGCAGAAGAGCTTGGCATTGACCACAAGATCAAGCCTTCTCGGGTAATTCTTGATTTGAACACCAATGCAGCCATTATCGTTACCTATTCTGTCTTTTCCGATGCCTGCACATTCCTTAAAGACAACAAGTGTTCGATCTATAATGATCGTGGATTTGTCTGCAAGCTATTCCCCTTCCAGCATGGGCCTTTCTTGAAGACTGGTGAGAAATTGCGCAAAGAAGACATGTTCGGCGGATGCCCTTCAATCACCCACATAGTCCCTGAGCTCAATGATGCAGATGATACTCTGTTTATCAGGCAGCTCCATGAGTCATTCGGTGAATCATTTCTGGCGGTTGTACAGTCTGATCTAGTCACTGAATGGATCAATTCAAAGATAGTGTATCTCATGAAGAACAGGCTGATACGGCCGGCAATGAACTATCCTTATGACAAATTCCTCTTGCGGGTGGCCAATGCGCCTAAAGTCGATTTTACTGAATTCATGATACAGCACGTAATCATCAGCAAGGGCGACATGGAGAAATGCATCAAACGGTTTGAGAAATTTGAGGATGCCAAAGAGAAAATTGCTCCTTATTTGGAATAATACGCTTTAACAGCGAAATGTTTAAATATTAGTTATCATTTTATATAACATATGTTAGTAAAAACGATAACAAAAAAACTCAATTACCGGATTGTAGACTACCTGCTTGATAATATTGGCATTGTGACTTCTATCGCGAAAAAACTGGGGAGCAAAAAGGCGAATGTATCACGGGCCTTGAGGGAGTTAGAGGCAGAAGACATTGTTACAAAGCATGAAGTTGGCAAAAGCCACAGCTATGGCTTCAATTATCTGCATCCTGATGCAAAGGGGGCAATCAGCTTTATACTGATGAATAGGGCTAATGAATTAAATACCAGACTCAACAATCTACCAAAGTTTATCAATGCATACTTAAAACTAGCATTGGGTGAGAATTATCTTGGCTTAGTCGTCTTTGGATCTTCACTAACGCAAAAATATCCCGACCATTATAATGATATAGATCTCTTTATTATCTTGAATGCCCGCAAAAAAAATGGCGACATTATTAATGTCCTAAAATCAATAAATCAAAAAATATCTCCTCTTATCGGGTCAAAGGAGGAGTTGAAAAAAGGAATCATCAATGAGGATTCATTATACAAGAATATAATCAAAGGGGTGCCTTTTGGATGTTGGGACCTTATCTTTAACTTAAGATACTGCCCCTTTCTTTTTATGAGAAAAGACATTGAAGAAAGGTTCATAATCGGGTATAGGGAAATACAAAGCTGCAAAAAGTACCAAGATGACACCAGCTATATAAGAAATCATCTTGAAAAAGGAATCTTTGATATTATATATGCATTACTGAACTATAAGCAAGCACCTGCAAGGGATGATGTAGAAGCAACGCAGCTATTTAGGGAGATATACAAATTAAGAATTCCTGCCACTTTGAAACAGGCAGAACTTTTCTCTGAAAGAATGGGGAAGGTGATTTTCCATTAGGAAAGAGGAAATCAAAAGAGAGCTAGAATTGGCGGTTAGGTGTTTTTTAGATGCGATTCTCAGAAGCAGAGAAAAAGGGATAGATGATTTTGATACTGTTCGGATTCTGGAGTCTGCATTTAACCGGTTGTTTTTAGCAGTTGAGCACTTATCAAATGCCATGGTATTAAGGGAAGAAGGCAATTATTCAAAAAAGCATTTTGGTGATTTTAATAAATTGAAGGATTTCAAAGAGAAATATGGTATCGACTTAGCTAAAAGCTATCAAACAACATACCGCTTCAGATCCTATGCCGATTATCGGAAATTTCCTGAAATAGAGGATACTTTTGACATGAAACATCTCCATGAGCAGATAGGTGTTATCAAAGCATTAGTTATTTCTTGCTTAAATCTTTTTAAAGAAGAAGACTTTAAAGAGTTAATCAGCTTATTTAATGCAAGGATGAGTACTATCCAAGATGATAACCACAAATGAGATGCGATTTCTTGAGGAGAAATCTGAGCGGCAGGGTATCTCCAAACTTCAACTGATGGAGAATGCAGGAAAATGCATCTATACCGTTATCAAAGAGAGGTTTCCTGATTTGAAAGGAAAAAAAGTCTTGGTGGCGTGTTATCATGGGAATAATAGCGGTGACGGGTTTGTTGTAGCACGCTATTTATGTGAAGAGTGCGAGACTGATGTCCTATTTGTAGGGGATGAGACTAAATTCAAGGAAGAGGCAAAAGATAATTTTAAGAAAATAGAGCACAATGATCTTGTCCAGCTTATGGTCGAGCCTGAGCAACTCGCTTTTGATTATGATATCATCATAGATGCATTGTTGGGAACCGGCAGTTCAGGTAAGCTAAAGGAGCCAATAAGTTCATTGATTGATAGGATCAATGAGTCAGCGGCCTTCAAGATATCTATCGATATACCCTCTGGATTGGATCCGGATACTGGTGAAGTTTTTGATAAGATGATTGGGGCAGATTTAATAGTTACTTTCCATGATCTCAAGAATGGATTAGAAAAGTTTAAAGATAAGGTTATTATTGTTGATATAGGATTGAGTAATTTTTCAATTCCTCAATCTTAGCAAAAATTTCTCTCTGAGAAATTTTTGGTATTGCGGCATTAGCAGCAGATTCCAAAAATTTGATGGAATCAAATTTTCGTAAATATTGAGTAAAATGTAAAATTTGCTAAAATGAAATACATCTCACAAAAAGATATTGTAATCCCGCAGAGGAAGGCAGATAGCCATAAAGGGGATAATGGGAAGGTGCTGGTTATTGGCGGTTCTGCAGATTATGGGGGGGCTGTTGCCTTGGCTGGATTGGCTGCATTGCGGTCTGGCGCTGACTGGGTTACCGTGGCTGCTCCGGAGAAGGTAGGTTGGGTGATAAATACACTAAGCCCTGATTTGGTTGTCAAGAAATGTAAAGGGGGGGATTTTTGCGCAAGCCGTGCTGCTGATTTGCTCAAATTTGAGAAGGATTTTGATGCAGTGCTAATAGGGAACGGCATCGGGATGCATGCCCAGACATTTGTCAAGAAATATGTGAAAGAGACTAAAAAGCCAATCGTGATTGATGCAGATGGAATAAAAAGCGTACGGTTGCAGGATTGTAGAAACGCTATACTCACTCCCCATCATAAGGAATTTGAGATACTTTTGAAAAATTCTGATTTACATACCAACAATTTTAGAAAATATTTAAAAAATAATATTATTTTATTAAAAGGACCTATTGATGAGATCATCACTTCTAGAAAATCGTATTATAACAAGACAGGCAATGCAGGCATGACCAAGGCAGGAACCGGTGATGTTCTGGCTGGATTATGTGTTGGGTTCTTGGGGCAGGGGTTAAGCCTTGAGCAGAGTGCGATCAATGCTGCTTACTTCAATGGATTGGCTGGAGATATCTTGCTAAAGAAGAAAAAAGGATTTACCTATTTAGCTTCTGACTTGGTGACAGAGATCAGTAATTGGAGAAAGTGGAAACTGTCGGCTAAGGCAGTGTAACTTCTTGTCATCACCCGATGGTTCAGCGACGTCTGAAGTGACGTGACTGACTTGGTCTTTCACCGAACCTTCTTTGCGGACGCCAATTGTTCCGCGGCGCAGGTTTTGCTGAAGATCCCACTGCATTTCTGGCATGCTCTGAATGAAATCGGTGTTCCATAACCCCTATATTCACTCGAGTGAGCCGTTCAATCTGGCGGAGAAAGCTTCGTTCTTCCGCTGCGCAGAATGAATAGGCAGTACCGTCTGCTCCTGCACGAGCTGTTCGTCCGATGCGATGCACATAGCTTTCCGGCTCATTGGGCAATTCATAATTTATCACATGGGATATATTGTCGATGTCTATACCTCTTGCTGCTATATCGGTCGCAACGAGAACCGGTACATGCCCTGATTTGAAGCTTTGTAATGCTTTAATTCGTTGGCTTTGCGATTTGTTACCATGGATAGCATCTGCCCTGATGTTGTTTTTTGTAAGCATCATCGCAACCTTGTTCGCACGGTGCTTTGTACGGGTAAATACCAGGACACATTTGAGATGTTCCTGCTTCAAGAGGTCTACCAGTAGTTCGTCCTTTTTAACCTGGTCAACAAAAAACACTTTCTGTTCCACTTTCTCTACTGTTGTTGCCTGTGGGGCAACCTGGACATGGATGGGGTTGGTGAGAAGCCTGCGGGCAAGTTCTCCTACTGGGGAGGACATGGTTGCCGAAAAGAAAAGAGATTGTCGTTTATGGGGCAAGGCAGATACAATCTTCCTTACATCAGTGATGAATCCCATATCAAGCATCCTATCTGCTTCATCTAGGACAAAGAATTCAACGTTAGTCAGCTTCACATGGCGCTGATTCATAAGGTCGAGCAATCGTCCGGGGGTTGCCACCAGTATGTCTACTCCTCGGCGTAAGGCAGCAACCTGGGGACCTTGACCCACACCGCCGAAGATGACCGTGTGTTTAAAATGAAGAAATCTGCCATATGCAGCAAAGCTTTGACCTATCTGGGCTGCCAATTCACGGGTCGGAGCAAGTACGAGCACGTGGGGAGATCCGGGATATGGCACCTTATTGATCTGAGTCATCCTTTGTAGTATGGGCAGGACAAATGCCGCTGTCTTTCCCGTACCTGTCTGCGCTATGCCAACCAAATCCTTACCTTGAAGCAAGGAGGGTATAGCTTGTATCTGGATAGGGGTTGGTGTGGTATATCCTTCCCTATGTAGCGCACGTAACAGCGGTTCTATAATGTTGAGCGTTTCAAATGACATGGTTTACCTCGAAGAATCCTCAATTGGCGATCCTTTAAGCCATTAATGGCGTGTTTAATATAAATGTGGCGGCTATTTTGGACAATATGCCTGCATCAAGCGCCATCAATGCTGCTTACTTCAATGGATTGGCTGGTGATATCTTGCTAAAGAAGAAAAAAGGATTTACCTATTTAGCTTCTGACTTTGGTTGAGGAGATCAAGAAATTAATCATCTGAAGGCCTGGCGTGGACTGCCATACCATAAGGTGAATGCTGCGCTGCAACAATTAAGTAAGGGGGGACTTCTTGCTTCTCACATTCTCTCGCATGGCCACGAACTAACCTTCTAACTGGGGCATTGTTATGTAAATCATCTGCATAATCTGCTAAGCGCTGCCATGCATCTTCATTATTCAAAAAAAATCCAGGGCCAAATATCTGTCGCCCCACTTGTTCTACTGTATGTATTCGATCAGGTCTGGGTTGTGCAAGAACTCCGTCCACGCTAATTGAGATTCCATCACTACATCGGTGTTTTCCCATATATGTTAAGAGAGTTATTATATAATTTATAAGTTTTTCTATACCGCAACATTTATATACTATTAAATAGAATATTGAAATAACTAATAAGAATAATATAAAAATTAATATTTGAAAAAATATTATAAATAATAGTATAATGGTCAAAATCCAGCAACTTCCATCAGGGCAGCTGATCATAACTATTCCTAAGAGGCTTGCAGAGTATGAGGGCCTTGTAAAGGGAGTAGAACTTGAATTCAAAAAGAGCTCACAAGGTATCATTTTAGAGAGAAAAAAAGGTGGTACCTAGATGCAGAACTTATTTCTCGATTTAGGCCTCATAATCATTGTAGCGACGATTTTGGCATATCTTGCCAGACTTATCAAGCAGCCAGTCATCCCTGCTTATATCCTAACTGGTTACTTGCTGGGGCCTTGGAGAGGCCTCATAACTGACAAGACAACGATACAGACCTTGTCTGAGATTGGAATAACATTCCTTCTGTTTATAGTAGGCCTGGAGATAGACTTTCGGAAATTGAAGCATATCGGCCTCGCAGGCAGCCTGGGGGGGGTTATCCAGATAGTTGCTGTTTTCGCAACTGGATTTATAGTTGCAGCCTTATTCGGTTTTGTACCGCTTGAGGCGATCTACATTGGCATAGTAATTACTTTCAGTTCTACCATGGTGGTGCTGAAACTGCTCTCTGACAAGAGAGAACTTGATACACTTCATGGAAGGATCACCATTGGAATACTCCTCCTCCAGGATGTATTTGCAATATTTGCCCTTTCAATACTGGCCACGCTTGACCATTTCTCTGCTGCTGCGCTGCTGAAGTCTGTATTCGGTAGCATTGTCATTATCGTCATAGCATGGCTGCTGAGCAAGTATGTCTTTCCCCGGATGTTCAAGATTGCTGCAGATACTCAAGAATTACTGATGCTGCTTTCAATTGGAGTTTTGTTCCTATTTGCCATAGCCTTCAATTACATTGGATTCTCAATTGCTATCGGCGCTTTCATTGCTGGTGTAACACTCGCAAACCTGCCTTATAATATTGAAATCATTGGAAAGGTAACCTCATTGAGGGATTTTTTCGCTACCTTATTCTTTGTTTCTTTAGGGATGGAATTAGTGATAAAAGATTTTGGGCATCTTGTCCTGCCCTTGATTGTCTTCTTGGCTATCATCATGGTCTTTAAGCCATTGCTCGTCAGTTTCGTAACAGCATATTTTGGCTTTAAGAAACGAACCGCTTTTTACACTGGTATGTCTCTGGCGCAGATCAGCGAGTTTTCTCTTATTGTTGTATCGCAAGGACTGTATCTCGGGCATGTGTCCCAGGATATTTTTTCACTGACTGTTTTGCTTGGTGCTATATCCATAACTATGACCTCCTATTTCATCAAGTATGATACTGCTTGGTATTACCGTTTCAGCAGAAGGCTTGAATTCCTTGATAAATGGACCAAGAGCGACCAGGAAGAGCTTGAATACAAGCCTGATTTCAAGGCTGAAGCAATTGTGTTAGGGCATAATCGCATTGGTTTCAGCATTGCCAGGACCTTACGAAAGCTCCGCAGGAAAATGATGGTTGTTGACTTCAATCCTGAGGTGGTCAAATACATGATGCAGAACAAGATACCATGCATGTACGGTGATGTGGGTGATCTTGAGACAATCCAGCGGCTGCCGTTCAAAACAGCAAGGCTGGTGATCTCAACAATTCCTGATGCCAGGGATAATCTCCTGATTGTCAAGAAAAGCAAGGAAGCTAATAAAAAGATCATAGTGTATGTAACTGCAAATGATGTAGAGACAGCACTTACCTTATATGATGCAGGAGCAGACTATGTTATTTTACCGCACTTCCTTGGGGGAGAGCATGTGTCCCTGTTGATCCAGAATTTCACTGGAAAACTAGATAAAATACTTGAACTTAAACTTAACCATATCAAGGAACTGCACCAGCGGAGGTTGATGGGACATGAGCATCCTCATCATGAGAAAGCGCGCTAGTCAGCTTGAGCCCTCAGTCTGGATAGGCAAGAATGGTTTGACCGGAGCTGTCCTGAATGAGATAAAAGTAGCTTTGGAAAAGAAGGAATGCATCAAGGTAAAGATACTGAAGGGGGCTTTGGAACACTCAAAGCGGCAAGAGATTGCTCATTCCATTGTTGAGCAGAGCGGCTCCCAGCTTGTTCAGCTGGTCGGCAATGTCATTGTTTTGTACAAGAAAGGTTTAAATAAGCCAAAAACAAGGTAATATGCATGGTCAGTGATGAAGAAATCCAATCGTATGGCTTTTCGCCTGAAAAAGACGAAGAATATCGCAAAGGCAGCCCTATGCCTACTGGCTACCCGGAGCCCAAGAATCGGTATAGGCTCTATGTTGAGGGTTTCAACATGTCGATTGAGGAGCCATACTTCTGGGTGCTTGAATATCTTCGGTATTACGCTGGCTATACCATGATAAAAAAAATAACCGATGTATTTGCGGCTGCTGAAAATTCCAGCTTTTTTGGCAGTTCCCAGCAAAGGCTCGGCGCTCAGCAGGACAAGGTGAACCAGTATCTGGCAACAGTCGGTAAGATGGTCAAGGAGCTTTTCCAGCTTGTCAGGGAGCTAAGGGTGTTGGATGAGAGGCTAAGCTATTATGTTGATTCTTATAACTCCCACAGCCCAAGCAGGGAGAGCGCTGAGATAACACTAAAGGGAATCTGGGTTGATATGGTAGAGCAGGGAGCTAAGAATCCTGCATCAGTCTACGGTATGGCCCGAGAAGTTCAATTCACCACACTTCCTGATCTTTTCTTCAGCACCCATCCACTTAAGCAGGAGGATGTTGATAAGGTGGTGAAACGTGAACGAGGAGAATTCAACCGTAAAGTAAGGGAAGTCCTCATGAGAAAGCTGAGGACATTCCTGACATGGAAAGAGCATACCTATGAAGAAATCAAGAACAGAAGGATCTTTACATTAAAATATCTGAGACAGCATTATGAAATAATCAGGATGTATATGGCGTGGGTGAAGCCTTATTTGCGCAATGTGCAAAGACTGCATATGGACCAACAGAAGATGGACAGCGCTGACCTGCTTGTTGCATTTGAGACATCACTTATTGAAGTGGAGCTGCTGGCGCACCAGCCTGTAAAGAAGGGCGGCGCCACTCCAGTTATCTTAGTTCATTTTTGGTTTAGAACCAGGCCGGAGATGAGTTATCAGCAGGAAGGCTGGCAGAAAGGGCCTCTGCATGTAGGCAGAGTTGAGGTCAATTTCAGGGCCTATGGCTGGACAGAGGAGCACATCAATAAATATATAGCGATGAAAAAAGAGGAGGAGTTCCAGCTGTTGAGCCTTATTGATGAATCAGTCAAGGCTGCTTTAGAGGCATTGGGAGATGAGCTGATGAGATACCTGGCAGAAGCTGGAGAGGAAGATGTCCAGCCTCCGTGGCAATCAAAAAAAAATGCTGCTGATGAGAAGCCCACCCACAAAGCTTCATTCATGCTCAAGCCTTTTACCAGCATCAATTCGCTCTTCAAGCCCTATGGGGCCAGTTCAAAGGAGTCAAAAAAGACGAGCTCTGTTGATGCGCTGGCCTTGAAGGCTGCCATCAAAACGGCAGAGGGAAATGCTGTTACGAGCATGTGGACGGTATACCATCATTTTAAGAAACATCATGGAATGTTAAACTGGTAAAAAAATGCAATTTTATTCACACCACCCAATGGCAGATTATATAGGAACTGTGAATACAGCAGATGACAGGCCCATCTCTGATTCATATAATGCGATGGATTCTGAAAGCTACGGACCTTCAAAGAATGACCTAAACCTAAGCATCAAGGATGTGGGCATGTCAGTGCCGATGGGAATCTCTGCTGCAAATGTAGCGGGAATCTACAGCAAAATCCGCATGGGCGCTGGTTCGATTGAGATTGGGTTTCCCGGCCTCTACACCGGCCAAAGAAATGCGCAGACACCAGGCATGTATGGCGAAGACCAACGGCAGGCTATCCGCGAATTGGCAAACATCAACGAGATAAAATTAACCACCCATGCAGCCTATAACATCATGGGCATGATGGGCAGGGATCAAAGGGATAATTTTTCACTTACCAACGCAATGAAAGATCTTCATGAGATACAGCGGGCTATTGATTTTGCAGCTGATACTGCTGGAGGGGGTTCTGTAGTGGTCCATACTGGAGAATGGGATAGGCCGCTTACTGAAATTGTGCCGGATGATCCTACCTGGCAGAAGAATTATGCATACGGCGACGATGGCAGGCTACTATTCAGGAAGCGAAATCCAGAACTGCATGATGCCAACTTCATTTTACTGGATGACCGCACCAGCCAGAAGATGGAAACTGTCCAGAAAGATAGGAGAGTTGCTGTGCCTCGGTGGATACGGGTCCAGCCCGGAGATCCCCGAATCGGGCATAAGGGGAAATATCAAGAGAATATATACGTCGATGATGGCAACGAGGATTCCTGGATGAACCTATATAAAGGAAAAGATGTAACAATCAAAGAAGGAGATTATCTCGACTATGAAGGCAATGTGATAATAAATCCTTATAACCCCAAATATGGCAGAGTGCCTGAATTTGATGCTAATACCAGCCGATTCAAGACTGATTACAAAAGATGGGAGGATTTTATCGGAGAGGCCAAGGAGCAGACTGCATTCAACCGGAAGATATGGAAAGAGAAAACAGGAAAGACGCCAGACAAGGATGATTTCTGGTATTACAAGGGAGTTGTGTACCCTGATGAGGCTTTCCTGCATGCAACACTGGAAACAAATGAAGGGCATTCCCGAGGTTGGGCACTGCAGTATGGTGAGAGGACTGAAGATCACCTGAAGATAATTGAGAAACTGAAGGAGGCGAAGGCCTTCTATGAAACGCTGATGGAGAATACACCAAAAGATGAACAATGGAGACTCTTCAAACAGGATCAGCGATTGTCACGGCATGTAGGCCCCGAATTTATTCCTCCTGAGACCAATAATCCGGTTGACATGATAGATCAAATGCTTAAAGAGCAGCGTGTAGGGCTTGAGTTTGCCCGTCAGGCATCTGCTTCCCAGGAACAGCAGGCAGAGGACACTGCAGAAACTAAAGCTCACATTGTAACTCCTTTCAAGCGTTTCAAGCTGCATATAGCCAGGTATTATGCTGAGGCAGCTATGCGGGCTCTCCAACGGACCAAGGATCCCAATGATCCAATCTATCTATCCATTGAACATATTTTCCCTGAACGATTTGGGGGACATCCTGCTGAGCTGAAGTATGTTATTGATGAATCAAGAAAATGGTTTACCAAGCTTTTGACTGAGAAGGTGATTCCCCATGGTGTCATGACTGCAGAGAATGATACCTGGGACAAGCAAACTAAAGGACTGTCTCCTTTCTATAAGCCTGGCATGAGCAAGAATGAAGCTGATCAACTTGCCGAGAAATACATCAAGGCAACACTGGACACAGGCCACCTGAATCTATGGAGGAAATTTTGGCAACCAAAGGTTGGACAGAGCATAGAGGAAGCGGATAAAGATTTTAAGAAATGGTATCTCAACCAGGTTGAAGACCTTGCGAAAGGGGGTTATGTGGGGAATGTCCATCTTGTTGATAATTATGGATTCCAGGATGAGCATCTAGCTCCTGGTCAAGGAAACGCACCTATAAAGGAAACACTTTCGATACTGAAGAAATATGGCTATAACAAGGCGATAACCACTGAACCAGGCGCTGATGCATCAACTGACCTTTCAGATTTCCATGGCCTCATGAAAGTGTGGAGGTATTTAGGGAGCCCTATCCGGGGAATTGGCAGCGGCAGTACTGGAGGTGGGGGCATGGGATTCAGGCCCAGAAGCTGGGGAGATGTGCAATACTCATACTTTGGCCAGAACAATCCACCTTATTTTGTGTTCGGAGCGTATGCGCCAAGCAATGATTGGACCTTATGGAGCCAGGTGCCCATGGAGTAAGTATGGTAAAACTCGATAAGGAAGAACTTGCAAAGTTAAGTCCTACTCAGCGCATAAAACGGCTGAAGAAGATTGAGGAAGACAGCAAAAAAGAGATTGTCGAAGCAGAAGAGCTCATCCGCAGAAGCGAATCTGAGATTGAGACTGCAGAGTCTGAGAAAAAGATAGCAGTTCCTGAAAGCAGGAAGGTAGACATCTCAGACCTGTTCGGTCCAGAGCCATCCCAACTTGAGGCAAAAGCCAAAGAGGCCAAGAAGGAGCCAAGCCAACAACAATTATTATACATGGCTAATCAGGCATATGAGGAAGCAACTTCCCTTGCCTATCGAGAGGCAACTCCTGAACTGCTGGAGCAGATAGATGAGTTGGGGGAGAAAGTGGACAAGATGCAATATCATTCCTTGACAGAAGAGATTACCAACAAGGTTGTGGCAACAAGGTCGCTCATACATAAGATAAAACGGTACAGCCAGATGGATCACAAATGGTAGCATTGCTTGAAGACGAGCTTGAAAAGGAGAAATCCTCATGGTCTTTGATACAGTCAAATTTCTACTCTGATGAAGATTACCTCAATGAGCTTGGCCTTGATGAAAGCCTGAAGAAGGAGATTCGAAATGGATAGGTTTAATGAGATAAAGGAGCAGTATGATGCCTATTATACCTCCTTGTTAAAGCAGGGCAGGCTTCTTGCCAAGGATACTGGTGTTGGCTTTTGGGGACCCTCAGTATCAGATGAAGTCTATGCTGCTTTCAAGAAGCTGAAGCTGGGCAATTACAGCAATTTCCTAGACCTGGGATCAGGCGATGGAAAGGTTGCGATGATTGCTGCATTATTCTGCAAGCAGGCAACTGGCGTTGAATATGATTCTATGCTCACTGGCAAAGCTATGGAGATGAAGGAAAAGATAGGTGTATATAATGCGCATTTCATCAATGATGATTTCTTTAACCATGACCTCTCTGCATATGATATCATCTTCCATGCACCTGACAAGCCGCTCCATAGGGGTGTTGAAGAGAAACTGTTGAAAGAGATGAATGGAAAACTGATTCTCTATGGGCATCATTTCCATCCAACTAATTTGAGGAAAGAGAAAGAGTTCACGGTCAATGGGACCTTGGTGAGCGTGTATACTAAACCTAGGGCTGACCGAAGCCACTTATAGGTTTCTTTGGCGCTCTGAAAAGCCGTTCTCCCTCTATTTCTGCTAATTCCTTACTCGCTCTTTCAATATGTGTATCTAATGCATGAACTCTACTTTCAAGAACCTCTAAACTGGCGTGCAGCTTTCGGGCAGCATCGTCAATATTCTTCATAGCCCTACGGTTCACTTCTGATTCTATGTACAACTCATGAGTTTCATGGAGAAAGAGTCGGGCGAGCTCCTCTATCGCTTTCGCAATCATTGGCTTAAGCTCCCTGTCTACCTGGCTAATCATCTGAAGGAATTGGTTACATTGTTGAAGATTAATTTTCGTACGTTGCTGCCTTCGTTCTCTTGCAAGAGCCTGAATAATCTCATCCTTCTTTTGAGCAAGCAATTCGATATATCGTATCTGATCTTGAATCACCGCCAGGTTTTTTTGGAGATCCTCAATTTCGTGAAACTCTTTCATTAAATTAGAAGCAAAACCTTGGCACGTATTTACTTCAGTGGCAAGAAATCTATGGATATCTGCCACTGTCTTCAAATCTCCAGCATTTTGATTCGATATTGTCCCGAAATTATCCATGGTGTCTTATATAATGGCCTTCTTTTTTAAATTTTCCTATATGAAGTATGCAAACCCTATGTTAGGTGTTTTTATTGTCTGATTGCCAAGCATTATATGATTTTTATCCACTGCCTGTATCTCATTGTTCGATCTCAGTACTTCTGCAAACTTGTTGTTCTGAGTACCCATCACCGTGTCATAGTGGAACTTATTGTTAAGCATCTTTGCATTTCTCAGGAGAAATACACCATAATTTTCAGTATATATGACTGCGCCTTTCAGCATACCCCTTATGATGGCAGCGTACTCAGGCGAGCGTTTCTCAATGACTTCTAAGTTTGTTTTTGCTATCTTCATAGATTCAGGGCAATTAAAGCTGCATGGAAAGTGACTCAGCAATGAGATGTCAAAGTGCCTTGCTGCGTAGTTGAGGTAGAATGGGAATATGAAACCCCGGGAAGCTGCTAATCCTGGAAGCGTGTAATCGTTAAATCTCTTCTCCTGCATACCGGCTTGTTTTGCAAAGAATTCACAACAGCATCTTGGGTAACCCAACGCTAATCCCAGTTTGATATGTTCCTCCTGCTGCTCATATGCCTTTGCTTTTTCTGCATGAAGAGATTCTTTTGCAATATACATAACACTCTTTCCTGGTTGATCTCCTGGCAATCTTTCACCCTTGTCAGAATACTGTCCTTCATCTAGTTTCTTTACTTTGAAATCAGCATACTGGTGCTGCAGCCCTATAGAACTAAGATACTCTTCAATGTATACTTTTTCATCTTCCTCAACAAGAATCCTGGCTGCAGGCTTTATGCCTTCCAGTACATAGAGAACATCCAGGCATTTCAGCATTGAGTTAAAATGCTCCTGCAGCTCATTCAGCATGGATAGAAATAACAGAGACCTGTATTTAATCTTTTTCCAAAAACACTATCCTCGAATAGTTATAAACCTTTATAAAGCTCTGAGCCCAAGGTTGTATAAGGGTTGGTATGAAATTTCAAATCGACAGGAAGGTTAATCCTAATATAGAGCGGTATAGAAAAGAGGATATAGATCTTGCAGCCCAATTTACTAGGGAGATTACCAAGGAGCTGGGGACTTTCATCAAAGCAGTCGTGCTCTTCGGCAGCGCTGCACGGAGAACCGAGGAAAAGGGCTCTGATATAGACTTGCTTGTTGTCATCGATGATATCTCATTGAATGTAAGCCAAGAACTTGTTCAGGCATACCGGATTGTGCTGCAGAAAGTCATCGGCAGAGTGTCGTCGAAGCTCCACATCACCAGCTTACGGTTTACTTCATTTTGGGATTACATCAGGAACGGCGATCCTATCGGCATCAATATACTCCGTGACGGAGTCCCCCTGATAGATTCTGGTTTCGTTGAGCCTTTACAGGCATTGCTGCGGACAGGGAGGATCAGGCCGACAGAGGAAAGCATCTGGACCTATTTCATGAAGGCCCCCAACACATTGCATAATTCAAAATGGCACATCCTTCAGGCTTCCATTGACTTATACTGGGCTGTTATCGATGCTGCCCATGCTGCTTTGATGAAGCTGGGAGAGATTCCACCAAGCCCGAGCCATGTTGCAGACCTGATGGAACAGCGCATGGTCAAAGGGAGGATTTTAGAGCATAAATATGTAGTAATCATGAGAAATTTCTATAAGCTGGCCAAGATGATCGGCCATCGCCAGATTTCGGAGATTAAAGGAGAGGAATTCGACAAATATTTCAAGGATGCGGAAGACTTCATCAACCGGATGCGGAAGATTATCGATTCTAAATAACCTACTCCAAAAATAAATCAGATTGAAATCGGGGTTTCTTGGGCATTGATATCCTCGGTTATTAAAACACCTTTCGCAATCCGCTTAATATCAAATTCGCTTAATTCACCATTTCCCCTATACACATATTTTCCGTGATGAGAATGATCTATACAACCAAATAACTCCCGGTTTATCTTAGCTACTACAAACAAAGGAAAAGATAAAGAAATTATCGCCTTCTTGAAATTATGATTGTCGCACCAACTGCGTACGCAACCAAGCCTACCAGGATTATGAACACGATTGCCAACATGAACAGGTAATCGGTGGTATCCCTAAATGAGATCTTTGTGGTGGATGGCCTTGATCCTGCCTCAGTCTGCTGGCCTTCTCCAGGTGTAACCTGGACATCTACCCTGTCATCTTCCTCCTGTTCCTCAGGCTCTTCAAGTACGCATGTATCAACGGTCAGCAAGACAGACGCTGTTTCAACCTCATCTCCATTGTCATATTCTGCTTCAATCTGGATTGGATATGATCCTGGTTTTACTTGGCTGTCTACCCTGAAATTAAATGTCCGCTCATACTCATTGTCAGCGTCATCAATGTCCTCGTCTAATTCAAAGGCGTCTACTTCGTTGATATCCAACGCATCGTTTGAAAGAGTTAAGTCAACATCTTCAGTATCGCCGCCTGTGTTGATTAATCCCACACTTATGGTTGCCGTTGCTGCGCAGCTTACCTTTGAAGGAGAAACTGACGCTTCATAAAAGGCAATCTTATGATTCTCTTTCTCGACCTTCAGATACACTGTCCAATCTACTTCATGCAAGAGCCCATCTTCATCATCTCCCTCAGCATGGATCACAATAGCATAGGTATCCTCATCAGTCTTCAGGGGAACATCAAACTCAAGCTCGACCCTTTCCTCTTTGCCATCTTTAATCTGGTCAATATCTGCATCGAGGTCTATGTCGTCCTCATCATCTATGTTTTCGACAGTAACCTCAACCTGGACATCTTCAATGTCTATATCAGTATCAAATGTGTTCCCTAATTCAAGGTCAAGCACGATAAGGTCTCCTGGTTCAGCTTCCTTGCTGATAGTGTCTCCATCAGCAACATTCTTTTCTGATTTTCCGCCAACCTTTACATCAAGGTCGGTGATGACAAGCTTTGCCTTCTCGCTTACGCTTACGCTGAATGATTGTGAATCTGCATCTTCCCCATCTGTTACGCTTACTACCACATTTGAGGAGCCGGTTGCATTTGGTGTCCAGCTTATGATGCCTGTTGCGCTGTTGATTGTCATGCCTGCTGGTTTGGTGGTCAACGAATATGTTAACACATCTGCATCAGCATCTGTCGCATCCACATCATAGCTATAGGCTTCACCGGTATAGCCAGTTACCTTTGGATTTGAGGTTATCTGCGGTGGATTGTTCGGCGCTGGAAGGAAAAATAGGGTGAAGTGGTCTACGGTGAATGTCAAGGTTCCATTGTTATAAACAATGTTAGTGCATTTTGGGTCTGAGCCTGCATTGCAGACATTTGTCCCTGTAGTCTGGAATCCATTATTGTAATAAATATCGGGTGCTGAGGAATACGGTAGATTGTACATGGTTATGGTTGCTGAGTGATTGCCGAATACGCTGAATCCGAATACGTTGCTGTCGATTCCCGCAATTCCTGATTCTAATCTGACGTTTGAGTCTACATCAACCACATCTGACAGGTCAATAGGCTGGGAGCCAAAGTCTATCTTGGCATAGGTGTTGTAGATAGTCAAGCCAGTGAAGTTGTTAACATTCCCTGGATTCACATTATTGATAGTGCCAAGGAAATTTACGGTTACTGGCGTTTCAGAAACTATGATATCCCATGCATATGAGTCATATACTTCTGTCTTTGTGTCATTCCATAGCTTCACTGAAACTTCATAGGTATCTTCAGTGTTTTCTAAGAAATTAAATACCGTAGTGCCATTCAGGGCTTCAATTTCATCCACATACCAAATCACCAGGGGATTAGCAGCATCAGGGTCATTTAAGGAGATGTTAAACCTCTGCGTAACATCGTCTCCAATCAAGAGATCGAGATCACCTACTGGTGATGCGCTTCCAATGGACGGCTTATCAAGCACTGAGATTATATTAACGGTGACCAAAGCAGTATTGCCGTCAGTTATTCCATCATTGCAGGTATAATTGAAGCTGTCTATACCATTGAAGTCAACATCAGGTATATACGTTACTGTGTCTCCCGCACCTGACAAAGTTCCATTTGTTGGATTTGTAGTTGCATAGGTAAGTGTGTCATTATCAAGATCTGAGCAGTTGAGGCTGATGCCTACTATGCCATCTTCGTTAACATTTGCATTTATATCATGGGCAACTGGCGCAAAATTCTTATCATTGATGGTAACATCGAATTGATCATTTGTTATGGTATTGGCCTGAGTTACGGTGATATTGATTGGCACAATTCCAGTAAATCCTGTCTGGGGAGCAGCACAGGTGAAGTCTGATCCTGCAACGCTGCAGTTCAATGCAGCATCTGTTGATGCAACGGCATAGCTAATGCCTGTAATGTCTCCTACTGTATAGTTCTTTAGGTCAATTGACCAATTGGAAGGCTCATTCTCTGTCATGACCGCATCTGCTTCAAGTGCAGATGTGTCTAAGCATCCATTGACTAAAACATCAACAGTCTCATCAAAGGTGTAGAATCCATACTGATAGCTTACATCAATTGTGAGTGTGTAAGTTCCTGCTGTCATGTTCCGTGCGTCAAGGTCGAATGAGTATACGGTCTGATTGTTGCTTTGGACAGTCTGTGTTTGAGCTGCTGAAATACTGATGCCTGAAGGTGCCGTCACACTAATGGTAACATCCTCATCTGCAAGCCCCTTGTTTGAGACATTGATCTCAATCTGGGTTTCCCTATTGCAGGTTAGATTATTTGGCAAGACTCCCTTGTTAACTATTGCGATATCATGTGATGACTTATTGATATTGAAGAATATGCTCTTTTCGGAAGCGTAATCGTTCGCTGGAACTGCCAAGTCCTTTCCGGCTACATCCAGTTCGACACTGAAGTGATCTCCGGTTGTTATGTAAGGAACGTTAAAGGTATAACTGAGATCCTTTGTAGCGCCTCCATTTAGATTGAAGGATGCGGTGGTATTTACCACTTGGGTTCCGGTTACATTCTGTTTCTGTTGAACGGTGATGCCAACCAGGCTGGTTGCTGGGAATCTATTCATGACGGTATAATCAACTGTGATGGTCTGAGCTGGCTTTACATTCCCAATTATGTCTCCATCTGAGACTGCCTCATTATTGCCATTATACGTTACCTCCATGTTGATGATATCAAGCGCTGGAAGCACGGTAACATTGAATTTTTGAGAGGCATTAGCGCCCTCGGTATCATTAATGGTTATCTCCACTTCAGTAATTCCAATTTGTGCTGCGGTGGGAGTCCAGGTAAAGATACCTGTAACTGGGTTAATCTGGGCATTTCCTGGTTTTATAACCGAGAATGCAAGTTCGCTGACATTACTGTCTATATCATTTCCATTTGCATCATAACTATATTGGATAGCTTCTGTAGCTGAGGTAGTCGGTACTGATGTAAAGTAAGGAGCGTCATTGATAGGGTTAACTGTTAAGCTGACGATATTTGAATAATTGACTCCGCCGTATGGATCTGCCACGTTAAACTGGATGGTGTCATTCCCAAAGAAGTCAGCTGGTGAAGACAAAACGCCAGTTCCATCTGAGCCATTCAGTGTTCCGAATACATCTGATGGATCAACCTCGACATCATACGTAAGGTTATCCCCATCAGGGTCAACAAAGTTTGCAGAAATGTCAAACGTAACATTTCCACCTTCATCCCATGCTGGGATTGAAATATTTGAAACAAGTTGGGGCGCTCTATTTGCTACTGTGAAAGATTGTGTAGGGCTTTCAACCATGTTTCCAAGTGTATCATTAGCACTGACTTTCCAGTCAACTTCTTCCTGGTTGGCCAATCCGGCCAGATTATAGGTGTGTATATCCCCCGAAATTGATGTAGGACTGTGATTGCTCCAGTTACCATTATTTATCCTGACAGAGAAGAACACTTCATCCAGATAATCATCTGTCACGTTAGCTGATAATATCGCAATATCATCATTATAACTTGGTTCTGGAGTCTTGTTCAGATTAGATATCATCGGGGCTGAGGCGTCAATCTTAAAGCGGTATATATCGCTCGCCGTTGAGTTGAATATGCCGTCATTGCAGATTACCTTCCAATAATAGATGTCATCTGCCAAGTTACCCCAAGTGTAGTTCTCCTGGGAGCTATTCTCTACATTAAACCTTGTGTGGATAAGTGTGGTTGGATTTGTTTCATTATCTCCATATATACCACATTCCATAGTATCGTTATCGTCATCAGTAGCAGTAAAGGATAACACCACATCATCAGCAACTAGTATGCTGGTATCTGCTGGAGCAACCAATACTGGTTTATTAGGTGGAGTATCAAGCACATTGAATGAGCCTGGAGTCCCAAAGTCACCGTCACCATATGTTACTGTTGAAGATCTCCAATTTGAGCCATTGCTGTTGTCTAATGCAGTATCCTCTAACTCCATTGACCTGCCTGAAATGTCAGGGAAGCCAGCATCGGTGTAGTCGATTCTATCAATCTCGATTCCTGCTGAATCTTTTATGATGACACTGTCATCGCCATTATTGAGGCTTACCGAAGCATAGTCATAATCGCAGTTTAAGCCGCCATTCTCTGAGCTATTGCCATTGTTGCATAAGAGAAGGTATCCATAAGCACTTATGTTCAAAGTTTGACTCAGGGTATGGCTGGTACTGGCATCTGCCAATGTCCACCCATTTAGGTCTACTGAGAAATTATTTGGATTATATAATTCAACATACTCCCCCTCAGCGTCAGAAACTGCCGCAGGGTCTTTCATAATCTCATTGATGGTGATTGGAGTGATGGTGGCAACGGTCACATTTCCGTTCTGGACGCTTGGCGTTATGGGATTTCCTGCCACATCGCCAATTTTGGTGCTATTAATCGTAAGATTAGTATAGCCATCTGCGATGGCTTTGAATGTTATGTTAGCCAAATGGCCTGACCCGTTAATGCCTGTGTTTGGTACGAATATGCCATAATTGAATATCGCAAAACCGCCTGCATTGTTAATTGAAGAGCCAACGTCAAAGACAGGGCCCGCACTTGAGAGGAAGCCTGCTTCCTCAAGGGACTGAGTCTCAACAACGGTATTGTTGAAGGTGATGTAGAATTTTGTGAATTGCACCGAGTCAATGGTACTTATGTCAACTTGGATAGTGAAGATATCATCCTTGGCTACTACTGAGGTTGTAGGGGATACTGAGATATTGGTATCAGCAGCCGCAAAAGCAGAGAGTACCACCAAGAACAGAATAGCCAAAATGTTACTCTTTCTCGTCATGTATGTGTCCCCAATCATTTTTTGCAAGTGATGTTAATCTGAAGCCCTTTATAAATTTTTCTATAATTTTAGTATTATATAGTAGTAACTAAGTAAACCTATTGAGGATGCCGAAGACATCAAACTCATCAATCTGGCCATCAAGGTTTATGTCTGCGTCAGGCAGATACCCCGGATCTCCAGAACCGGTTCCCAGAGCGTTCACTGCCCTGAAAAAGTCGAATTCATCCACCATGTTGTCATTGTTGAGATCTCCCAATAGGTCAACCCATCTGGTTGGATCGAAGGGGAATTCATCGGTAACATCAGGAACATTGTCATTATCATCATCCGGATCTGTGCAATCTGGTATGGTGTCGTTATCGAAGTCAGGGAAACTCTCATCTATTGCGCCATCGCAATTGTCATCAATGCCATTGCAGAGTTCAGCAGCGCCAGGATGAATCGTGTTATTATCATCATTACAGTCTAGACTATCTGCTGTGTAGTTTTCCGGCAATGAGCATGCTGCAATACTGGTATTGATGTCTCCAAAGGTGTCGTTATCGAGATCTGCAAAAAAGTCAGTGGTAAGATTCTCATCAGTATTGTTATCGCAATTGTTATCGAGCGAGTCACAGCTTAATTCAGTTAATTCATAGTTAAGTATTGGAGTGTATACATCAGTCCAGCTACCGTTGCTGCAGAACTGGGAGCTTTGGAAGCATACGCCGTGCTGGTTGGAGTTCAATGGTGCAGTTTCTCCACTGCCATCAGTAGTGTTGCTGTTACAATCATCATCTACACTATTGCAGATGTCTGCTGCTCCTGGATTGACTGTAGGATCATTGTCATTGCAATCACCTGCTACTAGGACAAAGCCATCTGGCTGCGTACAGGAGACTGTAGTCACAGTACTTCCATGGGTATCATTGTCCAAATCCTCGTAGAATATGTTGATGAATGATTCATCAATGCTTCCATCGCAGTTGTCATCGATCAGGTTGCATACTTCGATTGCCCCTGGATTCACTAATGCATTGTTTTCGTCACAATCCATGTCTGAGGTGAACCCGTCACCATCAAAGTCATATGGCAGGATTGCTATAACATAACTGTTGGATGTTACTTTGTTTCCGAAGTCATCTTCAGCTATGATAGTATAGTTGATAGTATCCAGGGCATTGAAAATTCCCAAATTTGAGGTATACGGGCCATTATTCAGCGATGCAGATACTGTGGTAAAGGATCCGTTGTTGACACTGAAATTTATCAAAACTGAGTTGACTGCACTATTATCAAAAACATCTGCAGAGATTATGACTTCGTCTATTTCAGTAGGTGCTGGGTTGATAATATTGGTGATGACTGGCGGAGATATACAAGTAAGTTCTGTGATGTTTCCTTCAAAATCGCCATTTCCCCCTAATTCAAATTGGCCTTCAACATATCCACCGCATGCTGCTGCTGAAATCCTGAATGTTTCTCCTGTTGAGAATATTGTCTGGTCCCTGGTATCAAAATAACCATTCCCTGTTAGGAAGGCTGGAATATCATCATCCACTTTGTCTATAAATGTCTCTCCCAGGTTCTCTCCGGTTGTAACTGCAACAGCGTATGAAGTATTTTGAGGTGCTGGATTGCCATCAATAATGATTATGCCCCTGATATAGTTCGGCTGAAGGTCATTGTCGATCTCTGATACGCATGTTGCGCTGCATCCATCCCCATTGATGAGATTTCCGTCATCACATTCTTCGCCTGGTTCATTGATGCTGTCACCACATGTAGCAGTGCAGCTCGTTGCCACAAATGAAAAGCAGTCCGGGCTGCATGTTAATTGGTTTGGATTAGAATATCCATAATCATTGCAGGAAAGGCTTCCAAAATCAGCACCATCACATCGTTCGATGCCTTCTTTTATGTTGTTGCCGCAATTATATATCTCTAATTGGCATGTTGCGCTGCATCCATCATCATCATTCAGATTTCCGTCATCACATTGTTCTCCTGGTTCCAAGTTACTATCTCCGCAGACATTTGCGCAGCCTGTTGTATCAAAGGTAAAACAGGTATTTGAGCATGCTAAGCTTCCGGCATTTGAGTAACTGAGATCAATGCAGGTATTTCCTTCTAGGTCAGCTCCATCACATACTTCTGAACCATTTATGCCCCCATCTCCACACACTGAGGTGATTAATGAAACTAGTGCGTTTCTCGGAATAGGATTATTAATATCCGTAAAATCTACTATGTTATTGTTTGTGTCGATAGCAGTGCCATTCTCATAGATTATTCGTGCAGTGCTTTGCCCCTCAACTACAACTGCAGCAGGCGTTCCCTCTGAAAATAATGGTGAAGGGCCCCAGCCAACAGTGTCTACATTAGCATCTGCTGCATCCCTTAACTGGATGCCTGAGTTGGTATTAGTTATAAATAATTCTTCGGTGTGATCCCTGTTTGGCCAGCTCGCATTCCAGGCAAGGTCTCCGATAAGATAAAAACTGCGGGGTTGAATAGTACGCGAGGCTGGAATTGTCGCATCTGGAGCATCTGTTGAATAGGTGTACAGTTTCCAATTGCTGATGTTTATCGGTAGGTTTGTTGGATTATACAACTCAACCCACTCTTTATCTTCAGGACCTGTTGGATTATACAATACTTGGCTTATCAACACATTCTGGGCAAATGCAGCTGACGCTACCAATAATGCAGTTATGAGGCATAGTGCGAATATCTTTCTCATTTTCTCCTCTCCCCTGAGGCTAGCATTATAATGGCAATCAGGACTATAACAACAATGCCTACAATCGCTATGATATTTCCATTGCCTGCAGCTAAATCAGAAACCACTGAACCGGTGACTGATGGATTGGTTTCAGTTGTATTGTCTGGCTCATCCACCTGTACTGGCTGGATTTCTGGTATTTCAACACTACAGGACTTTTCTTCACTAGGTTTTTTTGAAGTTGTTCCACAGTCACTCAAGTCAGCGCATTCTCTGGTCTGTATGCTATTCTCGCATGCCTGCCATGCCTTGCATGACCAGGCTTCAACACACGGGCCTACTGTGGCTGCATTATTAGGTACCACATTCGAGTTAGCATTATTGTTGCTGCCACCACCCGATGGGCTGTCGGTATTCTGTGGAGGTGCAGAGTAGCTGTATTCAATCGCTGCAGAATGCTTTAATCCTGTTATTTTATATGCGGTTCCGTTGTTTATCTTGGTGCATGTATAAGCTCCATTAGTGCCATCACAGGCCAACTTGACACCATTTGAGCAATCACCATCAACACTAATTGAAGCATCTTCAGAGTCTTTTATGCAAATTGTGTTTGACCCTAGAACTTTCTTGATGTACACTGTCTTAGTAGTATTCTGACTCGTCAAATCAATACCGCTTACTTTAATGGAGCTTGAACTGCTATCCTGATACGCAAGCTGGGCGTTGAGCAGGTCAAGAGTATTATTTTGGTCAAAGGTATAATCAAATTCAGCCAGCAAGCTCCCATTACAGTCTTCAACCGCAACATGAGCTAGTCCATTAAAATTGGTCACATTACTTTGATTATTAATCTTGACTATAGTGCATATATTGCCTATTACATTCGTTCCTGTAACATAATCTGTATCACCACAAATGGTATCGCTGTCAATATCATTCAATGCATCTCTCATGCACACATCGCAGGCATTTCCCAATTGGTCTGAATCAGTATCTGACTGAATTTCGTTGTAGCCTGTGGGGCAGTTGTCCACATTGCCGCAAACCTCATCATTGTCAATGTCATTCTGTGGATCCAATGGGCAGGCATCTGCGGTGTTAAGGATATTATCATTATCATTATCGGTATCACAGGCATCTCCTCTGCTGTCATTGTCATTATCTAATTGGTCTGTATTTGCAACACTGGCGCAGTTGTCATTGTTTCCGCAAATTCCGTCACTATCCTCATCATTATCTGGGTCAGCAGGACAAGCATCAGCTGCATCGTCAATGCCGTCATTGTCGCTATCATCATCGCAGGCATCCCCTTCTGTATCATTATCTGAATTTGTCTGGTTTTGGTTTGCTACCAGCGGGCAATTATCCACATTGCCGCAGATTGTGTCTTGATCAATATCATTATCTGGATCATTGGAGCAGCTATCACATGCGTCTCCGATGGAATCATTGTCAGAGTCTGCCTGGCCTGTGTTAGGGACATCTATGCAGTTATCATTGCTGTCTGGAATGGCATCATTGTCCCTATCAAGATCAAAACATCCTGTTATGCTGATATTGCATGAATTGCAGGCTAAGCTGCCGCTGTCAAACCCATAGTCTGAGCAGGTTGCTCCCCCAAAATTGTTGGTATCGCATTCCTCATCATTATTTATTATTCCATCCCCACAATATGGCTGTCCGGATGGGAAGCAGGCGCAGCCATTGCTGCATTCAAATCCAGCACCACAATCAGCATCTGTTTCGCACGCAGCTCCGCAGGTAAGGCTGCAGACTGAGCTTACTGAGGTGTTGCCTGTTGTGCATCTATTATTGGTTTCATCACAGGTTGCAGTGAATGGGTTTCTGGAATCATAGGTCCATGGGTTATTATCGGGAATATTGGTACAGCTGTCAATTCCGGTTACATCATTTGCTGAGCAGTCGATAGGAGCTGCTGCCTGGCAGCCGCTGGCTGCATTGCAGACTTCAGCGCCATCACAGAACAGACCATTATCGCACAATGCGTTCGTTGCTGTATTGGCGCAGCTGTCTGTTGCTTCATTGCAGGTGTCAATGGTGCATGAGACACCATCATTACAATTAACCACATTTCCTGGCTGGCACGCATTGCTTATGCATAACTCTACACCATTGCAGAATAATCCGTCGCTGCAGTCGATGTTAAATGTGCAGCCAGATGGTGTTGCGTTAGTCGATTTGGTGTCTGAGACTGCATTATTGTTGATGTTGCCTGATATATCTCCAGTTTTGACTGAAATTGCGTAAGCAGTGTTTGGTATAAGTCCAGTAAATTGAACTGAGCCTGTTGTTGTGTTGAATTGGGGATTGCCATTTAATGATACCATGGCTGTTGAAAAATCAAAGTCAGTAGGATTATCCCACTCCCATGTCAAAGATGTTGTGCTTGACGAAATAAGCACTAGGTTGGTGATAGGGCTTGGAGGAATAGTATCATTATTACAGGGAACTTCCGCTGAAGATGTTGAGTTCTGCGGGTTAGCTGTGGTGGTTATGATAAAATCATTGAAGTTGATGTTAGTATCCTGCCAGTTTCCGCAGACAGGCATAGTAAATCCAGGCCTTCTTTCAAAGTGGCCAAACGGATCGCTTGCGTGAACAGTACCTTCATGGAATGTTGGATTAATTATCTCAAAAACAGAGTCACCCCAGCCTACTGCATCTATCTGGGCATTTGAATCATTGACCAATCTTACTCCGAAATCTGTATTGTCCAGCCTGATATTGTCAGACCTGTCCGGAGTTGGCCACGTTGCAGGCCATCCGTTGCCTCCGGTATCTCCTATGAGATAGAATTTATGGGAAGGCAGTATTGTACCTGCTGGGATTATGACATCAGTTCCGGCAAGGAAATCCACTTTCCAGCTGCTTATATCAATTGAGACGTTTGTAGGGTTGTAAAGCTCAATATATTCCTTTCCTGCGTCGCTGGTGTCTCCGTTGTATGCGGGATCTACTGCTACCTCACTGATGAGCACATTGTCAGCAGCGACCAGCCCGGTCAGTATGACTGCAGCCATCAGATAAAGGAATGTCTTCATGATATCACCAGGATTGCATCGGCATTAGCTTTCACCCAATACCCTTGCTTTGGTTCAATTGAGATGTTTGCAGGATTATACCACCCAGCAGCATATCTTGTTGCAATGTCAAATCCATTCTGATATTGGCTTACTTCTTCGATACTATTTGGCAAGCTGCTGATGCTCTTGGTTTCCCCGAGTGTCAAGCCTACTAGGTTCATACCCTTGTTTAGATGAAGGGATTCATTGACAATAGGTGTTCCAGTAAGTGTAAATGTGGTGTCCTGCTTTGTTTGCAAGAAATACCCTTGGAGAGGGTATATATCAGTAACCTGGCCCTGCCAAGTCACATTGAAGTCAGAAGATTTCAGCATCTGAGTGCCTGCATCAAATGCTGTTATCCTTGAAACTGGATGATATGCCCCATTTTGATGCATGACAACGTCAATTCTCGTATCAGTTGGTATCAAAGGAATGGTGACAAGATTAGTGCCTGCATCCAAATCAAGATTTACCTTAGCGACAATGTAAGCATTATTTTCCTCATTTCCTGATGCGTCCTCTGCCCTTACTGCATAATACCTGAGGTCAGTGCTGGATGCTGTTGCATCAGTATAATTTGTGGTGGAGCTTGTCGAATCAGGCATAGTAAAATTGAAACCATCTGCACTATCTGCGAGGTAAATATTGTAATGGTCTACATCAGTTCCATCATGCGACCAAGTTAAGCGTATGTTGCTTCCCGATACCTTTGCTGACAAATTCTCAATAGATTCTGGCGGAGTGTAATCGAGTGTTGTGAAGTGAAACTCTGACGTGTTCCTGCAGTTTGCTGATTCATCACATAACTCAAGGAAGTATGCATATTCTGTATCTTCCTGCAGACCATTAAGACTATGGGAGAAAGATGCAATGGCCTGCCCTGAACTCCCGTCAAGGATTCCATCGAGGTATAAACTAAGGTATGCTGGTTCATTGAGCGTGAAATTTAATTTGATAGAATTATTTGTCAAATCATATTCTAGACTACTAACCAGTATAGGTGCTGTGAAATCAAAAGTTGTAAATATTCCTATAGTGCTGTTCTTGCAGATATCTGCATCTGAGCAGATGGTAACTTGGTACTGGTATGTAGTATCTTCCTGCAAGCCGGTGATGGTAATGGCATGGTTTTGTGCAAATGTTGTGTTGGAAACAGCTTGGTCTAACGTAGTTTTTCCGTATCTTATGGTAACATTAGCAGGATTCAATGTTTCAACTGAAACCCTTGCTGAACTGTTGTTCAATACCTCTGCAGAAATATTCTCAAATACCGGAAAGTTGTAATGGGCAGTCAACCAGATTAGGGTATTACGGAATAAGGTTTCTGATTCCGGTGTCCATTCGTCAGTCTCAGTTATGCCGTAATAGGCAGTCTTGGCACTTGCAGTTCCGCCTCCATAACGGGAAGCGCCCACATTCATGACTCCTATGAATGGATACTGGTCAAAATTGTCAGTTCCGATAATATTTTTGATGCCGGTAGCCCTATCAGGTAATTTTGGCAGATAACTTGCTTGGATTCCATATGAATTATACAATTTTATAGGGTTGTAGAATCCTTGTGAGATAGAGGTGCTGTTGTCAACAACCTTACCCTTTAGGTAGTTGTTTCCCACTGATACGGTTCCGGTGAACTTGGCGATATGCCAGTCCTGTACATGATAGGTATTGGAAATCAAAGCTTCTTTGTTGGTGATGGGAAGATCCGCATAATTGAAAAAGTACCCCTCACCAACAACAAGCACATGAAATGGTCCAAAATCAGTGCTGGGAATCTGGGTGTCAGTAATAACTGTTACGTCAAATCCAAGGTCTTCTAATACTGAAACATAGTTTGGATCCACATTTATTGCGTTCTTAACTACATATGCGGCTTCTTGCGCTTGAACGATCCCTACCAGCAATGCTGCAAGGACAATTAGTATTAGTTTTTTCATTTTTTCTTCTTTGCGATAAGAATGTATACACTTGCTCCAATGGCAACAAATACTACGATAATCAAGAAGCCAATTATCGGGCTTGCTATCGATTCAAATGGATTTTGTGCTGATGTCCTGTCTCCGCCCAGAGTGAGACTTACTGATTGGTTTGAATCCACATCATCTGTGACTATCCCTCCTTCAGGCTGGTAGGATGATGCACCAAGGTCATCTACTGGTTCATCAATGGTAGTAATCTCGTAATATTCATCGGTGATGGTGCCGTTGGCGATAACAACTATATTCGATACCAACCCGGCAGAGGCATCTCCACTGGTTTCATTGACTGGGAGAAATCTAACCAAGACCTTTCCATCATATACTCCTCCAGAGTTTAAGGTTAAGGTGAATCTGGCATCTTTTGACTCGCCTGGTGCCAGGATGAAGTCGTTGTCCTTCATTTCCATAATTTTTTGAAGCAAAGCATCTGGTTCCAGGAGTATCTTTACGCTGACATTATTACTGTTATGGACTATGATCTCCCGGTTGATTACCAAAGGCGTGCCGTCTTCAACTTCTACCCTTAATATCATCCTGCCGGTTCCGATGCTGGCAGTCAATGCAGCTGCTGAATAGATTAGGACCAAGGCCAAGAACAGGATTGTAAGCAATTTTTTCATTTTTTGCACCCCCAATCATTCACTATTAAACAATAGTTTATGATGTATATTACTTGATAGTAGCAATAGAAACCATAGTTTGCTATTTAAATATTATTATGGTACAGAATATAGTCTAGAGAATCATCTTTATTTATCAAGGATTAGTGACGAATCAAACTATATCGAATGAAATTGACTCAGCAACTGTGTTACCGGCTTCGTCATAGACTTGGATGGTGAGATCATGGGTCATGCCTGATCTGAAGGATTTTGTACTGGTGCAGTACCCATTTGTCAATCTGGAGCATAATCCCCGTTCCCGTGGCCTGGAATCACTCCAGTCAACATAAGTTGCCTCATCAAAATTGAGCTCTGTTATGCTGATATTGAATGTAACTCGGGAACCGCTGATAGTGAACATGCTTCCTGGACTATTTATCCCATGGTTTATCACGGGGAAGACAGTGTCTACCTCTACAGTGTTGGATCTGCTTACACCAGTTTTTCCAAGCCGGTCAATGACTTCAACATAATAGGAGATAACTCCCCCATTATGGCTGCTGACGTCTGCATTGGTGTCGCAGCTGTATTTGTCTTTGCTTATCGTACATTCTGAGGCAATATCAACTTCATGGGTGCTATTAAAGTGAACTAATATTCTTTCTGGGTTTGCTTCTTTGAGTTCAATGTAAAAATTTCCGTTTGTGAAGCCCCTTTTCGGCTCGGTCTTCGATATTTTAGGGTCTTTTGTGTCAGTAATGAATGAAACATCGTATGTAGCTGAATTATTTACCTGATCAAAAGCATAGAGGGTGAGATTATGGGGGCCATCCTTGAAGGAGACCTTTTTGTGGCAGGCGCCGTCCACCAGCTGGCTGCACATCTTGGTGAGCTTAGTTTTTGAGTCATCATGATCAATATAATCCAATTCATCGAAATACTGTTCGGTCAAATTTATGAGGAAGTCCACAAATTTCCCATCGATATCATACTGTACTCCAGTAAAGATTGGTGCTGCAATGTCCACAGATAAAGTCTCCACATCGGATGTATCGACATTGCCTGCAATATCAGTGAGACTGAACCAATAGTCAAGAAACTGGCCATGGAAGTCTGCAACATTTACTTGAACTGTACAGCCAGTTTTTGTTCCTTCTGGTGCACAAAATAATCCCCTATCCACTTCCAGCTGACGCATCCCTACAATCAGGTTTCCGTAAAATAATGTTAGGCTGACTGGATTGCTCTCATCAAACTGCACATACAATGTGCCATCTGAAAATCCTCTTGTCGGCTCAGTATCAGTTATACTGGGAGACCTCTCATCGACAAAGAAACTGACTGTTTTTTCAGCAGGGTTGCCTCTTGCATCAGTAGCCCTTATGCGCAAAGTCTGAGGCCCGTCACCGAATGTGATATCTCGGTTAAAGTTATCGCAGAGATCGCACATGGTAACCCAACGCTGATTTTTGACATCATATCTGTCTAATTCGGCAAATTCATTGTCAACAGTCACATGGACTCTGACAGTGCTATCTTGGTAAATCGTGCCATTTATCGGCTCAAGGATATTGAATGTGGGTGGAACTTCATCTACTGTTCCATTGACGAAATGGCATGTCTGCTGATCGCATCGTTTTGTTGGGTCAACTCCTCTCGGATCCCAATTTGAGGCTCTGGCGCATACCTGGCAGAATCCACCAAACCTGAGATCACAAGTATAGTATGGAGTACTCGCATTTGGAACGCTTTGTCCATCCTGGAGGCAGAGCAGGATATAGTTAGGATCAAAGTCTGCTGATACCAATACTGCAAATCCGGCAAGTATGGCAAGCAGTACAATAAACCTAATTCCTGTCTTCTGGCTCATTTTATACAGCTTCACCCCAGAAGTAGATATCTCCATCAGAGAAATCTCCTACACAAGGCTCTGGAACTCCTAATTTGAACACGATTGAGATGTCGGCTCCTGGACTCAACACGTTACCTGCATCATATTCAATGTTATTTATTACAAGGTCGTCATTGCTTATGATTTCAGCATCGTTGTAGAAATTCCTCGTAAATGCATCTCCATAGACGATTGGCCTGAATCCCTCTGCATCTGCCAATGGATTTCCTCTGGTGGTGTATCCATTAGCTGCATAATAGCAAAGGTGGTCATGGTTGTCAACACCTA
>DATDXC010000003.1:0-37968 GCA_035289425.1 Candidatus Nanoarchaeia archaeon | reverse complement strand
CCATGGTGTGAGATGCCCTATTTGCGTTCTCTGCAACAATTGCTCCGCATTTATTACGAGACTTATTAAGAACTTCCAGGATTCTAAGTTCCAAGGTTTCCCTCAATGTCTTGCCAGGGAAACTATCAAGCTTATTGCTCTGATATAATTCAACTAAGCCATCGACGTCCTTCTGAGCAAGCTCGAGTGTTTCCTTAAGTTGATTCTTCGCTTCTGCTGAAAGGTCTGTATCTGAAATGGCAGTGGTGAATCCGTACCTGAAAAGGACTTCGATACCTAATCTAAACAGTTTGCCCAAGATGTCTATGGTTGATTCCTTGCCATATTTCTTATGTATGTTTCTCAGCAATAGGCCTGAGCCTTCTCCCAAATTGTTCCTGTCCATAGTGCCTGAGATAAGCTGTCCATCCTTGATCTGCACGTACGCATCCCTTTCGATGTTAGCTTTCCTATCCAGTTTAGAATCGTAATGCTTTGCCTTTCCAGTAAAGTTGAAATCATCAGGAATGATGACCGAAAATACCTCTTTGCCGGTTACTGTTTTCTTTTTGGGAAGTTTTGAAAAGTCCTCTACGCCTATAGCAGCAAGGATATCAACTGCCTGCTCGCGTGGATACTGAAGCTGCTTGGTCAATAGGAAATTGCCTGAGATAGCGTCCTGCACGCATCCGATAACGCTTAAGCCGTATCGGGGAGAAATCAATTGTGTCTGGACGTCCATAAGGATTTCTGCTTCTGCCCGTGCTTCCTCTGTCTGAGGTATATGAAGATTCATCTCATCTCCGTCAAAGTCTGCATTATAAGGGTGGCATACTGCAGGATTCAACCTTAGTGTTCTGCCAGGCAGCACTCTTATCTTATGGCACATCATAGACATCCTATGCAAGCTGGGCTGCCGATTAAAGATCGCCATGTCCCCATCAAGGAGATGTCGTTCCACAATATAGCCTGGCTGAATCTCCTCAAGGCATGCTTCCTTAGTTTCCTCAGTTATCTTTTTCTTCTTTCCATCTGGCCTGATGACATAATTAGCGCCAGGATACTGGGCAGGGCCTTTCTCGACAAACTTCTTGAGATACGCCATGTTCCAATCATTCACCCGCTCAGGAACTGTAAGCTTGGTTGCAATAACCATGGGAACTCCAACCTCATTCAAATCAAGCATGGGGTCAGGGCTGATGACAGTTCGTGCTGAGAAATTAGTTCTCTTACCTGCCAAGTTGTGCCTGATACGGCCTTCCTTGCTCTTGATTCTTTCAGTAAGCGTCTTCAACGGCTGCCCTGAACGGTGTCTTGCCGGAGGCAGCTGAGCCACATTGTTATCAAAGAAGGTTGTAATGTGATACTGCAGCAGATCCCACAAATCCTCGATTATGATTTCTGGTGCTCCTGCATTAATGTTTTCGAACAGGCGCTGGTTGATACGGACAATGTCACCTAACTTATGGGTGAGGTCATCCTCACTCCTCTCACCTGATTCAAGGGTGATTGAAGGACGCATGGTAACCGGAGGAATGGGCAGTATCGTCAAAATCATCCATTCAGGCCTGACTGCCTTGGGGTTAAGCCCAAACAGCTCAAGGTCTTCATCACTGATCTTTTCGAGCCGTGCCCTGATCTCAATCGGGTTGACTCTTTTTTCACTCTCAAGGAAGATAGTAGGTTTCTCTAAAGACATCTTAGGCTGCCGTGCTTTGCAGTGGGGACACTTGTTGATGGTCTTGAGCTTTGAGATGATATCTTTTATGGACTGCCTGCGCTCCTCAATTCCCTTTTCCTTCTCAACCGCAGCCAACTCTTCCTTGACCTTAGCGAATTTTGCCTTGGGGATCAGAATTTTGCTGCACTCCTTGCAGGTGCTCTTCAATAAATTCAGGATGATGTTTATGAACTTGATGTGGATGACTGGGCGTGCAAGTTCAATATAACCGAAGTGGCCTGCGCATTCCTTCAGCTTTGAACCACACGTTTTGCACTTAAGGCCAGGATCAATAACACCCAGGCGGATATCCATCAAGCCGCCATCTACTGGATAGCCCTCTTTATCGTAAAGCTCTGGCGTCACGATCTTCGCTGATGCCATCTGCTTCAGCAGCTTTGGCGAGAAAACCGAAAAGGTTATGGATTCGACCTGCTTGCTTACATACTGCTCTTCAGATTCGACCCTTCCTTCAGGCTTCTTTGCCTCTTCGGGCTGCACTGCTAGTCCCTCAGTTGGTGCTGGTAGTTCTTCTTCTGCCATTTTCAATACTTGCTCTTTAGTTTCAATCGTGGATATATGCACAAGCTTTTAAATTCATCAAGTATGAGCTTAAATGCGTAGCTCAGCTCAATCATGTTAATGTCAACATTATCACCGCAGATCGGGCAATAATTCTTGTTCTTATAATCATCCCTGACTGCAATGGTCCCGCAGCCTTCACATACGGGTACGAGAGTCTTATCTGAGTCAAAGCGTTCTTTGAGCAGCAATGATGCACCGTGGGCAACAAAGGTGTCTTTCTCCATCTCTCCCAATCTGAGACCACCTTCTTTGGCCCGTCCTTCGGTCGGCTGACGCGTGAGCAACTGAATAGGTCCCCGTGCTCTCGAATGAAGTTTGTTTGCGACCATGTGCTTTAGTTTGAGGTAATACATGTTTCCGATGAATATCTTCGCTGCATACTGATCGCCAGTCTGTCCATTGAACAATATCTCAGTGCCATTCTCTCTGAATCCGAGGCTGAGAAGCTCTTTTCGCAGCTGATGCTCAGGCTCTGCATCGAATGTGGTGCCATTGATATAGCGGCCAGCTAGTGCACCAACTTTTCCGCCAACCATCTCAATCAAATGGGCGATGGTCATTCTCGAAGGTATACCATGAGGAGAGAATATGATATCAGGCCTTATGCCTGACGCCCCAAACGGCACATCTGCTTCGGGGATTATCATGCCAACAACTCCTTTTTGGCCATGCCGTGAGGTAAACTTATCTCCAATTTCAGGAACTCGCTCATCCCTGATGCGCACCTGGATAAGCTTATTTCCCTCCTCGTTCTCGGTCAATAAAACAAAATCAACAACTCCTTTCTCTCCATGCCTCACTGACACCGAAGATTCTCTTCGGGTAGAGGATGCAAGGCTGTATTCATCCATGCTGCTGAGGAATCGGGGAGGTGAAGTTTTTCCGATTATGACATCTCCTTCGTCAACTGCAGCTTCAGGGAATATAATGCCGTCTTCTTCAAGATATCTATAGTCCCTTTCTGACTTGTAGCCTTTGACATCCTTATCAGGAATAACTATCTCATCAACAAGGCCGCCTGCATATCGGAGCTCTTCAGCGATGCTGGGCCGGTAATAGCTGCTTCGAGCCAATCCTCTGTCGATTGAGCCTTTATTGAGTATGATGGCATCTTCCATATTGTATCCTTTGTAACTCATGATAGCTAATACAAGGTTTTGGCCAGCTGGATGCTGGGCATATTCCGACAGATCGTTGACAATGGTCTGCACTATCGGCACCTGCGGCTCATGCAAAATGTTGACATCCATATCCATGCGTACTGAGAAATTGGCAGCATAAAATCCGAGCGCCTGCTTCTGGTTTTTTGAGCCTGCATTTAATCTCGTTGACTGGTTAAAGTTACCATAAGGAACCAAACTTGTTGCAAGGCCGAGCATCGCCAATGGTGTAATCTCAAGATGCGTATGCTCCTGAGTCAGCTCATGCTCATAAAAAGCAACTAAAGCATTCTCTTCCTCACCTGCATCAAGATACTCTATGATACCGTGTTTAATGAGATCTGACCATGACATCTCATCCTTTTCTAATTTCTTTATGTGTTCCTCAGTAAGGAGTGGGATGCCGTCCTTGACAACAATCAATGGTCTTCTGGCCCTGCCGCGCTGCGAATCGATCTCGATAGTGCCCGCAGCCTCGTTCCAATAAATGTTAAGGTTATCAGTTAGATTGCCCTTACGCCGCTCTTCCTTGACCTGATTCACAAACTCGAGGGAATTGTCTACGGTTCCCACAAATCTGCTGTTAACATAAACTTCCGACATTAGCTCACCAATCCAAGATTTTTCAGCTGCTTAACTATATCATCATCCTTAACATCCCTTGATATGGAGCATAATAGGCTTAGGTTTTTTCTTAATCCTATGTTTGTTCCCTCGGGGGTCTCAATCGGGCATAACCTGCCCAGATGAGTTGGGTGAAGCTCTCTTGCTTCAAAATTTTCCTGAGATGCTGATAATGGGGATACAACTCGCTGCAAATGAGACAAGGTTTCAAGGAAGTTGAGCCTCTGGATCCTCTGGCTGATACCTTTTCTGCCGCCAACCCAGGTTCCGGTGGCCATTGAAGAATAGATCCTCTGGGTTAATAGCTTATCTCTGATGATTACTTTAATGCTGGGGAATTTGCCTCGCTTCACGATGCGCTGGAAGTTGTACAATAAATCGCCGATCAATACCTTAAGGTTTACCCTAAACAGGTCTGCAAGCAGGTCCCCAGTCAGCTTAAGCCTCTTATTCATGTAGTGGTCCTTGTCATCCAAAGGAAGCACGCCATTGCTCACGTTTATGAATTTCCTTACAAGCTTGCACAAATTATGGGCTTTCTGGATACGGTCTTCCTTATTGATGCCTATGTGGGGCAACAAGTACTTGTCTAAAATCTCCTGCATCCTTTCAAGACGGATTTCCTTGGATTGGGTAATCCCTATTTTCTTGGCAATATAGTCCAAAGCATCTTCTTCTGTCTTTATCTCTATAAATTCGATGAGGTTTATCAGCACTTCGTCATACTGCTTCTGAGTGCTTACCTGCTTGGTGATCTCTTCATCCTTGAGGAAGCCTAAAGCCTTTATGATCACCATGAGGGGGATTTTCTTCACTCGGGTAAAGGTGAGATAGAATATTCCGTCGCTTGGTTTCTCGATAGTATGGGGAATCTTAAAGGATCCTCGTTCAGAAAACAATTTGCCTACAAACTTGCTGGTGCCGGTCGATGTTGATTCGACCAGAAGCCTGTTCGCTGCAAGGTCCTCCACATTTATCAGGACTTTCTCGGTCCCATTGATTATGAAATAACCGCCAGGATCTTCGGGATCCTCACCGCTTTTAATGAGGTCCTCTCTGCCCAGTTTGTTAAGATGGCAGAAATTACTCTTGAGCATAATTGGGATATTTCCGATCTGGGTAGCAAAACTTTCACGTTGGACTCCATTGATATGGGCGCTCACCTCAATGAATGTGGGAGCTGAATATGTTATTTTTCTCAGCCTTGCTTCAACAGGCAATATGGCCCGCTTTGAACCGTCTGCTTCGGTGATTTCAGGCCTGGTACACCATATCTTGTCAAAACGTATCTTGAATTCATCTATGTTAGAAGGTATGATAGTAGGAACTATCTCCTTGTTCTCTTCTATGATATTCTGCAATTCCTTCTCGATGAAATGATTGAAGGAAGCTATGCTGGAATCAACAAAACGCTGATCCTCAAAATACTTCTTCATAAGAATCTTGTCGTATTTAGGCACTTACAATCACCCGATAGAAGAATGCTTCTCCGGCAGTAGGACTTTGCCTGATAACTTTGATTATGTCGCCAGTTTTGGGGCTGAGATGCTTTATGGCAGCATCAGTCTTCAGAATTTTTGGCAGCTCTGCAAGAGATATATGATAGGATTCCAGAAGCTCTTTTTTTTCCTTATCGGTAAGCACGGTGTGCTTAGGCACTAGGATGTTGTCTGTTATATCTACCTTCATAATTCCCCTCGAATATAAACGGGCCGGACGAGACTTTCAGGCATTAGCCATTCGAACTCGCGACCGCCTGATATCTTCCTGAACTTTAAAAGTCAGGCGCTCTACCAGGCTGAGCTACCGGCCCAGGCAAACGCCCTGGCCGGGACTTTCACGACCGTGGTTTTGAACCCGGGTTATCGGAGTGACAATCCGATATGATAGGCCAGACTACACTACCAGGGCATTCAACTGGCTTGTATAGCAAACTCTCTCCAATCTTGGTAACCCTAATTATAGTCCCTTGACTAGAGAAAGATTGTCACACATCGGAATGAGGGGTTAAGTGGTTATATATAAGCTTTGTGGTCTACATTAAGGCCTGAAAAGGGCTTAAAATGCCCTCATTGCTGATAAGAGGGAATCTTTGAGCGAAATCTTTATAAACTGATTTTTCCAGGAAAAGTATAGATGCCCCATAAAGTAAAAGAGATAGAAGAAATGAGAGTGAAGTATAAGGATGTTTTCCATCTTAAAAATCTTTATATCATGCTCCATGAATACCTCTATGAGGAAGGCTGGTATGGCACTCCTAAGGCCGAGAAGCAGGGGGAACGATACATATCCATGGCTCATCTGAACATTGAAAAACTGTATCTCGAGAAATTCTGCCAAACTGGGTTGCATTCGGGAGGCAAAGAGATGTGGGTCTGGTGGAGACTCCAGAAAGCGCCAGACACCAAGTTCAATGCCTACTTCAAATACCGCCTTGATATGGATTTCCATATGGTATACCTCCAGAATAGGGAGGTAATGCATCAAGGGAAGAAGATGAAGGTTCAATGGGGAGAGATTGAGATATTCATACGCCCCTGGATTGAAGGAGACATCAATGGGCAGTGGGAAAAACATTGGTTCCTGAAGCATATGCAGGCGCTGTATGAAGAAAGGCTGCTTATCCAGGAAATGGATAAGCGCGAGAAGGAGTTATGGCGGGAAGCCTATAGGCTGCAGGGAGTAATAAAACGCTATTTCAACATGAGAACATTCATACCGGTTCCGGAACCGTTCCATCATGCAGTATATGGCTATGAAGCAGAGCCGAATCCCGGCGGTCCGTTGCCTACGAAGTAAAATTAAGTTTCTTTATTCTAGCATACTTCAATAGTTTACGGAAATTCTCTCACGAGAATTTCCTGATTTTGCGATTTACAACGCACACCAAAAAATTCTACGGAGTAGAATTTTTGTTAAGATTGTAATTTACTTTGTATAAAAATTTAAATCATAATGTTTTTAAAGAGTTTTACAGTTTAGTCTTAACAATTGCCTCCGTAGCATAGTAGCTATTGCGTCTGACTTGTAATCAGAAGGTCGTGGGTGCAACTCCCATCGGGGGCTTTAAGAAAAGATATTTAAATGGAATCGTATGCCTAACCACCATGAATCTGATATTCTTCGGTCCGCCTGGCGTGGGAAAAGGGACTATTGCTAAAAAAATCAGCACCGTCCAGGAGATTCCCCACATTTCAAGCGGCGATATCCTCCGTGCAGCCATAAAAAAAGGCACCAAGCTGGGTGAGATTGCTGCGGAATATATGGATGTGGGGAAGCTTGTCCCTGACCATTTTGTCATTGATCTGGTGAAAAGAAGGATCGGTATGCCGGACTGTAAACAAGGATTCATACTTGATGGGTTTCCGAGAACGATAGGCCAGGCTGAGGCGCTCGAACAGCACGGAATCGTAATAGACAAGGTCATCAATTTTATAGCAGATGATTCGGTGATCGTTTCAAGGATATCTGGCAGGCGGATATGCACCAAATGCAGCGAGATCTACCATATAAAAAACAATCCGCCAAAAGTTGCGGGCATTTGCGACCATGACGGTGCAGAGCTTTACCAACGGCCAGATGACAAACAAGAAACGATCAAGAGAAGATTGGAGATATACCGGCTTGAGAGTTCATCCTTGATCGATCATTACCGAAACAAGAACCTGCTTGCCGATATTGATGGAGAAGGATCCATAACTCAGATGACCACCGATACATTAACTGCCCTGAAATAGGAATTTTATTGCTTCGGTTGCATAACTTCCTTTTTTTAAAAAGAATGATATAACCAAAGTATCTGCTTCTTCACGCAAGATTTTCAGATTTTCGATTTCTGCATACAAGTCTCTTTCCGTGCCTTCCTCGCTGAGCTCAGGCATCTTGACTGTTATGAAATCCCTTAAGGTAAGGTGTTCTTTCTCTAGGATTTTTTGGGCAATGGCCTGCAAATCCGGAGGATAGCGCTCCAGCTCTGTCCCAAAACCAAGTATTGGAATTTTTTGCTGCTCTCGCTTCTTCTTCAGATATTTCATGATTATTTCATTGAACAGGAAACTTTGGTATGCGTGGATATACAGGCGAAGTATCTTCTTATTGGTCTGCCTGATAGCACCGATGAAATCATTTTCCACGATAGACAGATTAAGCAGGGATGAAGCCTCTTCAAAATCCCTCTTGATCAAAGCTCTTCCGACGTCCACATTCTTCTCTGAAAAACGCTGCTCACCATAGGTGTTGGGGAAAAGCAAGGTGAGTTTTTTCTTGTCAAAACAACTCCGTTCTTCCTTGGATATATTCCTGACTGTAATCGTAAATTCGTTCCCCTTGAGGCTGCCTAATGAGATGTAATTGTCGCCATATCCTTGCGGTATGATTTCTATGTCAGTCAGCGAGATCTTCTCGAGGTTGACTTTTTTCACGTCTCTGGCTGAAATGAGCTGTTCGGTTACCGCCTGTTTATCCTTATTTCCTGCAAAACCAAACCTATTCAAGGGCACATTGAGTATTTTAGCGATGACCTCGATGGCTGACAGTGTGTTGTAATTGCGTTTTTTTAGCAGAAAATAGGTGTATTCACCTGTTGGGGCAGGAGTGATATCTGTTATTTCTTTTACAACAAAGTCCTCTGGATTTTTTTTTATTGTATACATCAGATCGTAGAAAACAGGGCCAGTTTAAATTGATTTTCCTTGGACAGTGTGCTGCGATTTGATAGGACGCTCATGCGGATGGTGCTTTCCGGTAGGCCTTTCATAATATAAGGACGCTTTTAAGAATCTTTGAGACCTTGCAAGTGGCTTAAAAAATCGTGCGATGGCTTCGGTTCTGCTCACTTTTGCTATTTTTTCGCTCTCTTTTATTATCTGGCTCGCTTCTTTTTCTATCTCCACTGTTTCCCTAAAGATCGGCTGTGCCTCTAGAATTCGCTCGCCGAAGTTAAAGAGTATCCCTATTTCTTCAAATAGCCTGAAAACCAGAAAGAACGGAAAGACTGCTATAATGTCAAGCCAGCATGACTTAAGGAATTTCGGTATTTTTCTTGCCCGAATATATTTAAAGATGAGATCGAGCACAAATATACAAACGATAATACCATCCAGGAAATTCAGCCAGAAATCATAGGGGCTCAGTTTCTCGCTAAAGAATATTTCGCCGACAATCAAAAACAGCAAAGGGATCAGGCAATAGGGAATAATCCTATCAACTATCAATTCTATCTTATGCATCCATACCTTCATATGAGTATCCTATACCGGTTTGTTTAATAATTTTTTGATTAAACCAAAAAACTAATATATCGGTCAGAATTCTTTAGGTTGTGCGCCTGTAGCTCAGCTTGGATAGAGCGAAGCACTCCTAATGCTTAGGTCGGGAGTTCGAATCTTCCCAGGCGCGTTTTTAATTTAATTGTCCCGGGTGGATGTGGGATGCAATATCCCATAGTATAGCTCCAACCTTTTGTTCTCTCACCTTCGCACCAGATCTTGAACTGCAATTCAGAGTGGAGACGCGGGGCTGGAAAAGTTCGAGAATTTGCGAACCAAATTCGAAGAGTAAATTTGGAGCAGGAAATATTTATAAAGGTACGCAGAATACCATTTATCAGGTTGGAAAATGAATTATCAAAAGCAGCATATAGCCGTCTATCAATTTCTTGCAGATAAAATTAGAGCTGCTCCTGAAACATTAAATATGAGCAGGACACTTCCAAGTGATGTTTGTACACCTTCCGCAGTTCAGCAGTTGGTTGAAAATGGAGATATTACATTAACTGGAGGAGATGGGAGAAACCATCCAATGGGTAAATTAACTTTGTGGGGGGAAGAAACGGGTGCTAGGTTAATTCAAGAAGGTCGCGTAGTTCTGCGTTAGTCCTGCTCCAAATTTATGGAGTATAACCATATTATGTTCTTTTTCCATCGTGAGTCCACAATTTCTAAAATCGAAAGGTTTAAATATATAAACATATTAAACGTAATTAACGTAATATAATGGAGGTAAGAAAATGGTGAGCATAACTTTATCGGTCCCTGAAGAAATGAAACATGAAATGGATTTATTTCAGGATATAAATTGGAGTGCAGTAGCTAGACAAGCAATAAAGAGAAAAATACTGATGTTAGAAAAGTTCAAGCAGTTTACAAAAGAGAGTACTCTAACAGAAGAAGAAGCATTAGAATTGGGTGCTGAAGTTAGTAAGAAAGCATTGGAAAAGCATAAAGCAAGATGATTTTAATAATAGATGCTAATGTTCTTTTTTCTGCTTTAATCAAGAATAGTCTAACTGCTGAGCTTATTTTTGAAGAAGATATTTTACTAAGCACGCCAGAATTTATTGTTACCGAGTTCTTAAAGTATGAAAACATAATACTAGAAAAAACACACAGAACAAAAGAAGAATTTATTCAGATTATGCATGTGCTAAAAGATATTATCACAGTATTTCCAAAAGAAGAATATGCTAAATTCATAGAGGAAGCTGAAAAATTCTCCCCCGATCCCAAAGATACACTTTATTTGGCTTTAGCATTAAAGCTAAAATGTGCTGTTTGGTCTAATGATAGAAAAATAAGGAATCAGAATAAGGTTAAGATTTATTCTACAGGAGAACTAAAGAAGGAATTGAGTCTGTGAAATGGTGTGACTCTTTCTATTTTTAGACCAATTCGCTATTGTACATAATTGCACATAAAAAGTTTATTTCTCTTCCAAAACAGCCTGCGCTGCTGCCAGTCGTGCGATAGGAACCCTATAAGGTGAGCATGAAACATCATTCAGACCAATCCTATGGCAGAATTTAACGCTTTCTGGTTCGCCGCCATGCTCTCCGCAGATGCCTAGCTCAATCTTTGGATTAACTTTTCTAGCAGCTTTGACGCATATCTCCATCAATTTGCCGACACCGGTCTGATCGATGCTTTGGAAGGGATCCCTATCATAGATGCCCTGCTCAACATAGGGTTTCAGGAATTTGCCTGAATCATCCCTGGAAAATCCGCATGTCATCTGAGTGAGATCATTAGTTCCAAAGGACATAAAGTCACATTCTCCTGCTATTTCCTCTGCAGTCAGCGCTGCTCTGGGAACTTCAATCATGGATCCCATCCAATAATCCTTACCTCTTTTCATCCCTTTTTCCTTTGCTACTTTTTCCACAATATCCCTAACGATATAGTACTCCTTGACATTGCCCACCAAAGGAACTTCTATCCAGGGAATGGCATTCTTGGATTCCTTTGCGGCATCTAAGATAGCATGAGCCTGCATTTCAGTAATCTCCGGATACTTGATGCCTAACCTGCATCCTCTAAATCCGAGCATGGGATTAAATTCATGGAGATTGCTGATTGTGTCTCTAATCTTCTGTTCATCTACGCCCAAGTCAGACGCTGCCTGGGTGATATCTTCATCTTCTTTAGGGAGGAATTCGTGCAGCGGTGGATCCAACAGTCGTATGATAACTGGCAAGCCTGCCATAACTTCAAACAGTCCTTTAAAATCCTCCTTCTGCATCGGCTGGAGCTTAGCGAGCGCTTTCTTTCTGCCCTGCAAGGTCTCTGCCAGAATCATCTCTCTTACTGCCTTGATCCGGTCGCCTTCAAAGAACATGTGCTCTGTCCTGCAGAGGCCAATGCCTTCGGCGCCAAATCCCTTCGCAACCTGGGCATCATGCGGAGTATCTGCATTGGTCTTTATCTTTAATTTTCTATATTCATCTGCCCATCCCATCAATTTTGCAAAGTTGCCTGACAGTTCAGGATCAACAACAGGGACTGCTCCTTTGATAACTTCTCCCGTGCTTCCATCTAAAGTGATACTATCTAATTCATTTAACTTCTGAGAACCTACCTTCAGTAGTTTCTTATCCTCATCAATAACTGCATCTGAACAGCCTGCAACACAGGGTTTTCCCATACCCCGCGCAACAACCGCTGCATGGGAGGTCATTCCTCCTCGGGAAGTTAGAATCCCCTGAGCAGCGTGCATCCCCTCGATATCTTCAGGAGATGTTTCTGTTCTTACCAGGATTACTTTCTCGCCTTCCTGAGCCAATTCGCCTGCCCTGTCTGCAGTGAAAACAATCTTGCCTACTGCTGCGCCTGGGGAAGCTGGCAAACCTTTTGCCAACACTTCGGCTTTTTCTTTAGCGATAGGGTCTAATCTTTTATGTAAAAGCTGGTCTAACTGATTGGGATCAATCTTCATAATTGCAGTTCTCTTATCAATAAGACCTTCTTCTTCCATCTCTACTGCAATCCTCAATGCTGCAGCAGCTGTTCTTTTGCCTGTCCTGGTCTGTAAGAGGTAAAGTTTTCTATCTTGGATGGTAAATTCCATGTCCTGCATCTCCTTGTAATGCTTTTCTAGTTTTTTATAGATCTTAACCAGTTCATCATAAATCTCAGGCATCTGTTTCTGCAATTCCTCAATATGTTTGGGAGTCCTGATTCCTGCGACAACATCCTCTCCCTGTGCATTCATCAGGTATTCGCCATAGAACTTATTTTCTCCTGTTGATGGATTTCTCGTAAAGCAGACTCCGGTACCTGATGTTTCCCCCAGATTCCCAAAGACCATTGTCTGCACATTGACTGCAGTACCATTCAATCCGGTAATATTGTGGATTCGTCTGTAAGCGATCGCCCGTTTGCTATTCCAAGACCCAAAAACTGCATCAATGCCCATCCTCAGCTGCTCCTTGGGGTCATTGGGGAACAATTTTCCTGCATGTTTCTTGACAACTTCTTTATAGCTCGCACAAACTTTCTTCCAGTCTTGTGCGTCTAATTCAGTGTCCAACTCGACACCCTTTGTTTCCTTCACTTTATCCAAGACTTGCTCGAAATATTTATGATCGACACCCATGACAACATCTCCAAACATGTTTATGAATCTTCTATAGGCATCATAGGCAAACTTCTCGTTTGATTTTTTGGCTAACCCCTGAACAGAATTATCGTTCAAGCCAAGATTGAGAACAGTGTCCATCATGCCTGGCATTGAGATGGCTGCGCCAGATCTGACCGAGACCAACAAAGGATCCTGGGGATCTCCCAGTTTCTTTCCCATCTTTTTCTCAAGCTCTGCCAGCTTTTCATCAACTTGTGTAAGCAATCCTTCAGGATACCTCTTTCCTAACTTATAGAACTCAGCGCATGCTTCGGTTGTTACGATAAAACCAGAAGGAACCGGAATTCCCAGCGAAGTCATTTCCGCAAGGTTGGCTCCCTTGCCCCCTAAAACCTGCTTCATCTCCTTTTTTCCTTCAGTAAAACTATAAACCCATTTTGTCATGAAAATCCCTCCCTAAATAGGATACAATAACGTGTTTGGGGCACATTTATAAATTTTATGGGTTAAGCCCGCAGGGGCCATTTTTAGAAACGCTTTTAAAAGAGAATTGATTCTTGAACGTAATGGAAAGAGTAGACCCAAGGGTTACAAGAGCAATAGTGGCTGGTATAAACAGAGGGATGGATCCTGAATCTGTCTTCTTCAAAATTAGGGATTATGATGGTGTACGAGAACTTATTGCTCAGGCAGCAGACCGTGCGCTTCCGGAACCTGTGTTACCTTTCCCTAACTGGACCAGAGATAATTACTTAGGAAGATTTGATGAAATCTGCCATCAAGCGACCGGAAAGAGCATAGTAGATGCTGCGAGAGATCCGTCAATCGATGGGAGCGGGCATGACATTGTTAAGGCAGCAATTGAAGATGTTCACTAAATATATTTCTTCAGAATATCCATCGCTTTCTTGCCATCTATCTTTCCTTTGAACTTCTGCATTATCAGGCCCATGTACCCTCCCGGATTTAAACCGGGTTTTGATTGGACTATCTCCCTGATCTCTGCTTCAATGTCTGGGTCATCTATGGTAGCATATTTTTCCAGACCAAATGCGCCCTTGCTGTAGTCGATGATGATGTCCATAATAACGTCCTTGCTGACCTTACCCTGACCCAGATAAGAAAATATCTCTTCAAACTCTTTGTCTGTTAATTTGTTCGCATCAATGCTGAATTTTCTTTGAATTTCTTTTATGGTTGAGGTTAAGGTAGAGGCTATGAACGCAGGATTTATTTTTTTAAATTTTGAAACCAATGCTTCAAAGAGTTCTGACTTTCTGTTTTTTGCCAATGCCGTTGCCAAATCAGGTGTTATGGCGTATTTTTCTGCCAGTTTTTCTGTCTTGTCAGAAATCAGCTCTGGTTTTTCGATCTTATCCAACCGTTCCTTTGTGATTTTTATGGGAGCTACATCGGTTTCAGGATACATTCGTGCAGCACCAGGCATCGGTCGCAGGAAAGTTGTTGAGAAATCGGCCTCTGCCTTCCTAACGTGAGGATCTCCTTTTTTCTCTTTCAATTGCCTTTCAATCTCATTGTCTATGGTTTTTACTATTGATCGAATATCCTGGAAACCTTTGATTTCCACTCTAGGGTGGCCTTTGATGGACACATTGACATCTTGCCTTATTGTTCCGATGCCTCTTTTGCAGCCCCCTGTTGAGCGCAATGCCATCCCTAAGTATGAAGCTACCTCTTTTGCATGCTCAGGAGACTTAATTTCGGCAGAAGTTCCTATTTCTATCAATGGAATACCTAACCTATCAAGCCGGTATGTGGTTGAATTAGCATCTTCGGCAACTTTCTGCGCTGCCTCCTCTTCTAAACAGAGTGTAGGGATCATGACTTTTCCTTGAGATGTTTCGATGCACCCATTTGTCGCCACCAAAGCAGTCCTTTGGAATCCAGAAGTGTTTGATCCATCTACGACTGTTTTCCTCATGAATTGGATTTCATCGACAATTCTTGCGTTAAGAAGTTTAGCTACTGTTAAGGTGGTTTCTAAGGCCTGCTGGTTCAGCTGTTTTGGCGGTTCCTCATCATATTCAACTAAACAGGTATCTGCAGAATCTGATAGGTAGATGAACTGCTTTGATTTTTGCATCTCGTGCTGGGCTGCAACGTCCACAATACCTGTTTCCCCGGCTACAGCTCGCAGCCTTCTCATGACTTTGATGTTCGGTTCCTTGGTTGAATTTATAGCAGGACAGTCGCAGAAAAGTTTCTTTCCATCTAGTTGTTGATGAATCTCGATACCGCATCTGAAACCAAGTTTCTGATATTCAACCATGGGGTAGGATTGAATTGCTAACCTTTTTAAATTTATTGTGATTTCCGAGGTTTATGCCAAAAGTAGCTCCTCTTCTATTCACACCCAATTATCGATATAAACCATGGGGAATTCCTCGACATGTCCAGTCTGAAGTATTTCGCACAGAAGTTATGGACTTTTTGGGAGAGGTCTTTTTGATAGGTACCTATGCAGGTAAGGTTGGTTCTGGTTCTGAAGAAGTTTCAGCGCCACATTTGCAGTCGGGTGAGGCTGCTGGCGGGATAATCCGAGAATGGGGATCAGGTTATCTTGGAAAGCCCTTTTCACAAAGACTATGGGTAAGATCTGATAACCCATTATTGTATCATGGAAAACCTGAGGCGTGGTATGTGTGGAAGGTTAAAGGGAATGTCGAGATGGTTCATGGATTTGACCCGGCAGTTAGACCGAGCGATATTGAGGGTATGATTAGGGATGATTTTTTTGTTCATGGAACTCATGAGAATGAGTACTCATTTTACCATAGAATTAGACAAGTGTTTAGAACAACCAAGCTTCAGGAAGGGCAGGCATTCTACAATCAGCCGGGTAAGATCCATACCATGATGAGCTTAGATGGGGATAGTCATGCTATAATCCTTGAAACACAGAAAGGATATGGCGAAGGGTCGCTTACAATGACAACGAAGTTTCTTTGTGTCGGCACCTATGGGCTTAGCGTGCAAGTGCATCCATCCACGGAACAGGTCAGGGATGTAATTACTCATGACGGGAAGCTGAAGGGGTTGTTTATGAATGACCCCACATTAAGGTTATGCGATTTAGTGAGAAGTAACCGACAGACTCATGCTGGGGACTTTTTACAGTATGTGGATTTATCAGCCAATGATGGAGCACTCACTCCCTTTGAAGAAAGGGGAGACGGATGGCAGAGAAGAGAGCTTCTCTTCAATCATAATTTTTCAGTCAATGTTATTGATATTGATACAGGGGCTACCTTCCCTTACAAAAGTGACCATCACTGCTATGTGCATGGTGTCTTACTGGATGGAGAAGCCTTGCTCCGCTATAATGGTAGTACTCAACTACATGGAGTTATAACCTCCTTTTCGATTCCAGCAGCTTTGAGCGACAAAATAGTACTTGAGGGGACAAAAAAAGCAACTATAGCTTTTTTTGAAGAAAATCCAAATTAATCCAAAAACTCATCTACCTGTATTCGAGGATTTATTTCGCCCCGTAAATTGACTGGCATCAATTCCTTAACCTGCTCCTTATCTTTATAATTTCCCAATAACCAGGCTAATTTGATGAAGGCTGTTTCGGGCAGCATATCTTCGCAGTAAACAACCCCTGCCTTAGATAAATTGATTGCTGCAGTATACACATGATTATGCACCCTGCCAAACAAGCATTGAGAGGTCATTGCCACAACAGTTCCGGACTTTATGAGTTTTTCAATGGATTCAAGGATATGTATATTGAGCATGTGCGGTGGGTCAACAGGAGCATGCCCCAATCCAGTCCCTTCTATGATCAGGCCATCATAACCCTTGAAGAAGTCGAACTCTTCCTTGAACATATTGGGATGGCATTTGATAATGCCCACTTTATCTGCAAATCCATCCTTATAATTGAGCTTCTTTTCTGATTTCTTGGTGTAATCAGTCCTTATGAACTCAATTTTTCTGGTATCATAATTAATCCGTGCAATGGGAGTATCATTGATTGGTCTAAAGGCGTCCCTTCTGGAAGTATGCATCTTCCGTGTTTTGCAGGCAGGCAGTATGATTGAATTGTTATCTTCAGTATTTTCATGCATGCAGATCGCAACGCCTGCAAAATCTGATTTAGTGATGAACTCTGCGGCACATATCAGATTCATTGCTGCATCTGAAGATCCCCTGTCAGAGCTTCTTTGTGCACCCACCAAAAGGATAGGGATATTCACATTTTCCAAAATGAATGCCAACGCTGCTGCGCTGTAGGCCATAGTGTCAGTTCCGTGGGTGATGATGATGCCTGCAACGCCTTTTTCGACCTCTTTCTTGATTTCTTTTCCGATCTTCTGATAATGGGTAAATCGCATGTCTTCTGAGAACATCTGTTCGATCAATCTTGAATCGAAATTAGCTATTTTTTTCAATTCGGGAAACATCTCTACTAATTCAGCAGGATGGAATTTCGCAATGACACCGCCTGTTTCATAGTTTACTTTAGAGGCGATTGTGCCTCCGGTATGCAAGATAGATATCTTGGGAAGATTATTGCCAGCGGCTAATTTTTTCTCTTTATTTTCTTCTTTTTCTGAATATTTCTTCACTAATTCCACTTTCTTTACGTTCTTTTTGTCAAATCCCACGTTATAGCCAGAATCCAGTTTTATGACTATTGCATCAGATTCTTCGTTAGGCATCAGGATGCCTTCAAAAACTTTGTTGGAGGTACCAGAAATCTTTGATTTCTCAGTACCTTCAACTACACCATCCTTGGTGATCACTTTAACTTTGTCTCCGGGATTAGGCAATGTCATTCACCTGTATGATGTGATATCCAAACTGGGTTTTTACCGGCCTTGAAATTTCGCCTTTCTTGAGGCTAAAAGCAGCTACTTCAAATTCCTTGATCATCTGATTCCTGCCAAACCATCCTAAGTTGCCGCCTTTCTTTGCTGATGGGCAGATCGATTTCATTTTAGCAACTTCAGCGAAGTCTTTGCCGTGAGTAACATCATAGAAAATAACATTAGCCTCTGGCTCTGTTTTCACCAGGATATGGGATGCATAAACCTTGTTTGGCATGGGAGGGAATAAAATAAGGTGCAATATAAAGGTTTTGCATTATCCAAGATATATGTAATCCTATCTACTCCCTTAATCCTGCCACTTGTATTCTACTCCAATCTTGCCAATTTCTCTTTTAGATGGTTGACCTTCTTGCCAATTGATGCAAAAAATATCCCCAGGATTAGGTCGGTATGCGATATTATAAAAAAGAAATCAGAAAGTAGGCCATCTGGCCCTGCCTGATTATAATTCTGTAAGGGAGGAGTTGCACAAGCAGTTCATGTCGTCAGGGCATCATGATAATTACTTCAGGGGCGCTGAAAAGAAATCATATTCACATTTCATGGCATAGCGATAGGCGTGCCGAATCTCTGGCGTATCTTGAGCCATTCTGTCAAGCAGAGTCTCCATTGTTTTAGCAAGCTGCTGCATATCTTCGCTAGCATAGGTATCAATCCATTTGATATACGGGGTATTGAGGGAAATAGTGCCCTGTAGTCTGGTTCCCAGCCAAGCATAGAGAACCATACAAGGAGCCATCGCAGCGACTATCTCAGCAACGCTGTCCTGCCATGCGGTTTTCTGCAAAAAGTCAGTATACGCTTGGCATTGCGGAAAAGGCGTAACGCTATCAATTTCGATGCCCATCTCCCTGCTGTAAGCGGCGTGGAGGTTCAGCTCTTTCAGAACTCCACCCATTAGATTATGAAAAATCTTAGCTGTTTCGGTGTCATCGCACCTGGCGATAGCTAATGCAAACGCTTTTCTGAATGCTCGCAGAAAGAATGCGTCTTGGGCTACATAACGTTTGAACGCTTCCTTGTCAAGGGAGCCATCTGCTAAACCTGTGACAAATGGATGAACCAAGCATCGCTCTGCAATGTCTGCATTCAAGGACCACAGCTTCCTCGCCAAACCTTCATTCAAGGACCGTCACCTTCTCTTTCAGGTGACCAAAAGGATATGGCCGCCCATGGGCTTGAAATAGCAGCGAGAGTACACATGGAACCGCCAGAGCCACCACAAAGCTCCAGAGCAGGCTGCCACGAGAGTAAGATGGATCAGGGAAGATGAACGCTCCTGCCACAATTCCCGCAAGGCTTGACAACAAAGCAGTTTTACCAGAGTATTTTTGGGCAAACATACCGAAAAAAGTGGGGAATGCAGCTGCGGCGCATACCAGATCGGCAACTAAAAATAAGTACAGCACAGACCAGCCTTGTATTGCAACCAGAATTGCCAAGCCTGCAAGGACAACAGTAAAGCATCTTCCCACTACCAGGACATTTGTTTTTTTCAGATTAGGCTTGAGCCTCACGAGGTCTACGGCAAACAGGCTTGCTAATCCATTCAGCAATGAATCAATACTGCTCATGACCAATGCTACTGCCAAGATCATTGCAAGAATCGTTATCCAAGTAGGACTATGCCCTAAGAAAGTCAGCATTGCAACTGAAGGATTTTCAGCCTGCCCAGTGCCTATGGCAAAGATACCGAAGATTCCTGCAACAATGATAATGGGGAATACAATCCAGCCTGCCTTGAGGAAACCCTTTGCCATTGTTGCAGCATCCTTTGCGGCAAATGCCCTCTGCCAGTTGGCTTGGTTGAAGAGTTCTGCTCCCACAATAGCTATTATCAGGCTAGCTGCAAAAGCGAGCCCTCCAGGGAAAGTGATGCTGAAAAGTTCAGGAACTGCATCCTGAGCAACACTCAAGATCTGAGCAAATCCTCCTACAAAATACAAACTTGCAGCAAATATAATTACCAGAAGAGGAAGTATGAACCAAAACTGGACCCTGTCTGTAAAAACAGTGGCTTTCAGGCCGCCTACGGTAGTGTATAAGACTGTACCGACACCAATAACTACGGCGGTAATCGCCAAAGGTATGCCAAAGACTATTTCTGCTGCCAATGCAATACCTGTCAGCTCTGCTGCAAGATACACACTCATGTAAAATATAGTAATGAGGATGACAAGAAGGTACATACCTTTTCCGTATCTTAAATATGCATATTCGCTGATAGTGTGGCCCATCGGCATACGCATCCTTAATTTCCTTCCGAGCCAAGCAAATATCATGACTGCAAACGCACTTCCAAAGCCATAGCCTATTACAGCTACCATACCCCCAGTTATGGCTGCTTCTGCGGGACTGAAGAGAATCCATGCACCCATAGCTGACGCTACTAAAGTGCCGACTAAAGCAGCCTGGCTAAGGGAATTTCTCGAAACCACATAATCCGATAATGAAAATTTCTTGCCCCTGCTATGCAACAGCCCGATGACTGTGAATATCACAGCTGTTCCGATGATTATCCATATTCCATAATCCATGTTTATCCCCCCTGTAGTTTATGTACAAATTGTCTTGTTGTTTCTTCGACATCCTCTGCTTCTACGATAGCTGAAATTACAGCTACGGTCTTTGCTCCTGCTGCAAGGACTTCACCTATATTACTAAGCTTGATACCGCCGATTGCAACAAATGGTGTCTTAAGATAAGGTGCCACTTCCCTGATGAGCCTTGAAGTAACTGGATTGGGCTTTTTTCTGGTGGGGAAGATTGGCCCTATGCTGATGTAATCTGCTCCCTCGTCCTGGGCTGCCCATGCCTGTTCCTTTGAATGTGTTGACTTACCAATACACATCCTGCCTACAATCTTCCTGGCTTCTGCAATGGGCATATCGCTTTGACCCAAATGAAGGCCGTCTGCTGCAATATCTTTTGCAACATCAGGGTAATCATTGACTATGAATAAAACGTGGTGATCCCTGCAAATCTTTCGTAACTTAATTGCTTCCTTCCAATATTTTTCCTTGGGCCAGTCCTTCTCCCTCAATTGGACAATTTTTACTCCGCCTTTGATGGCTGCTTTTACTATCTCAGCATTAGTCCTGCCTTTACTCAGATTTTCTTCAGTAACTAAGTACAGTCCAGGAATCATTTCAGTCCTTCCTGGGGGCTTGAAGCGCTGGCATACATCTTTTTTCCCATCCGGCCTGCCTCAAATGCTAGTCTTCCAGCCAGTGCAGCATGCTTCATTGCCTCTGCCATCTTAACTGGATCTTTGGCCAGGGCAATTGCTGTGTTAAGCAATACTCCATCCGCACCAAGTTCCAGCGCAACAGACACATCCGATGCTGTTCCTACTCCAGCATCCACAATAATAGGCACATTTGCCTGTTTGAGGATAAGCCCGATAGTTACTGGATTTAAGATGCCCTGACCTGACCCTATGCAGGAACCAAGAGGCATTACTGCTGCAGCCCCTGCTTTTTCCAGCTTTTGCGCCATGACCACATCGTCATTTGTATAAGGAAGCACAATAAAACCTTCATCAACGAGTTTTTTGGTTGCAGACAATGTCGCTTCAGTGTCAGGCATCAAGGTTTTCTTGTCTCCAATCACTTCTAGCTTGATGAGGTCTGTATTACAGGCAGCCCGAGCCAGGCGAGCAATTCTCAAAGCTTCATCCTCTGTATAGGCGCCTGCGGTATTAGGCAGTAGTTTGTATCTCTTAGTATCGATAAAATTAAGCATATTCTCCTTAGGGTTTTGCAGATTTACACGCGAGATTGCTACAGTAATCATCTCGGCACCTGATGCTTCATGCGCTTTCTGCATGATCTCAAAATTCTCATACTTACCAGTGCCTACAATAAGGCGCGAGTTAAGTTTTACATTGCCTATCTTTATCATGTTCATCCTCCCCCTACAACGGTTACAATCTCAATCTGGTCATTCTCCTTTACAGACTGATGTGCAAAGGCTTCCCGCTTTATAATGACCTTATTTAATTCGACCACTACCTGCTTGGGCTTCAATACAAAATGATCCAAGAGCTCTAAGACACTTGCTGCCTTAATGTCCTGCTCCTGCCCGTTAACTATTAGTTTCATCTTACTGCATACACCTTATTGGGAATTCCGGTCATTATCTCTTGCTCAATAAGTTTTGATGTTAGAGGCGCAAGCAATATGCCTGTCCTGAAATGGCCAGCAGCCACATGAAGGCCCTCTTTCACTTTACCGATAATGGGCAGGCTATCCTCATTTTTTGGCCTCAGACCGGACCATATCTCTATTAGGGGGCAATTCTTAAACCGGGGAATGAACTGGTGAGCAGCGGCCTTGAGTTCTGCGATGCCTGCTTCTGTCGGGTGGTCTGCAAAACCCACATCATCCATGGTTGAACCAATGATCATGCTTCCATCTTTTCTCGGGATGGCGTAATGAGGATGATGGACAAGTATATATCCATTGGTACGCAGACTTTTTGCATCATAGCGTATCATCTGGCCGCGTATGGGAATTATATGTGTCTGATCCAGAAGTTGTGATGTCCAGGCACCAGCGCAAATTATTGTCTCTGAGGCTTTCCTTTCTCCTTTTTTTGTCTTTACACCAATAACAGTATCAGTTTCCATTAGGCCTGTTACCTCATTGTTCTCCTCAATTAAAACATCAAATGAGGATAATGCCTTTCTCAAGGCTGCAACCAGGTTTCTATTGTTGACTTGAGCATCTGAGGGGACAAACAAACCTGCCACCACAGATGCATTTATGGCTGGCTCTTTTTCCAGTACTTTTCTCCTGTCCAGCAGATCTGCCTGAAAACCGTTTTCTTTTACAAAGGTCTGCTTCTCCTTGAGTTTTGCTTTCTCTTCCTCATCAAATGCGAGTATGATGCCCCCTTTAGCCTGATACTCGACGTCCATTCCAGAATCTTTTTCGATTTCCGCAACGAAAGCAGGATACATTGATGCAGAATCCATGCATACCTTCAGGAATTGCGGATCTCCGCTGTTCTCTTTCACCGGCTGTATCATGCCGCCAGAAGCCCAGGAAGCCTTGGTGCCAACCTTCTCTTTTTCGATTATTAGCACTTTCTTGCCTCGCTTAGCTAGCCTATATGCTATGGAAAGGCCAATCAAGCCTGCTCCTACTATTATCACATCAGTTTCCGATGTATTTTGCGATGGTCGATTTTGCATCTTCAATATTTTTTGCTTTTATGAGTATCCTCCCATTCTTAAAGACCGACAGATTCTTGAAAAACAAGCAGTTGTCATTTCCCTTAACATTTCCAATCTTTTTCCATTTTTTCTGAAGTGCTGGTAAATCAATATTTTCCTGAAAAAGCTTGTAGAGGTTTGAGCATTGGTACTCGATAATTGATTTCTCTTTTTTTCCTGAAAGATATTCCAGATTTCCATTGCACGCTGGACAGCGCTTGTCCTTGACAGTATGTATAGCTGATACGCGCATCCCGGTCAAATGAAAGAGCTGCTGTTCATTGAAACTTCCCGTGAGATATCGTATGCATTCATGCACTGACAGCGCAGCGATGATGTGGGAGGTGGTATTGAGTATTCCTGCAGTATCACATGATTCTAGTCCCTCCACTTCCTGGAAAGTGCATCTGAAGCAGGGAGTTTCTTTTGCAGTCAACATGACATTGCCATGGTCTGAGACGCAGGCTGCATATATCCATGGAATGCCTGCTTTCCTGCTGAAATCATTGATGAGGAATCTGGTGTATAGATTGTCAGTGCAGTCCAGAATAAGGTCAGAATCCGCAAGGAGCTCGCTGATATTTTTATGATTGATGTCAGTGATCATTGCTTGTATCTCAATTTCTGAATTGATCTCTCTCAACTTTTTTTCCGCAACTTCTGCTTTGGGGAATCCTACCTCTTTTTCCGTATAGAGAGTCTGCCGTTGGAGATTGGTAAGCTCAATCCTGTCTCGGTCGAATAGAGTAATTGAACCTATGCCTGCCCGTGCTGCAAGTTCAGTAGCCACACTGCCTACGGCGCCTAAGCCTACGATTGCAATTCTTGCTCTTTCTAATTTTTTTTGACCCTTTTTTCCCAAAACAAGCTCCTGGCGTGAATATCTCATAATAGCCTCTTTAGTTTGTGAACTGCATCCATCGCGTCTATGCCGCAGACATAGGAGATAGGCTCAATCCCAAAAGATCCTTTGTGAATCAAAAGGTCAAAATCATGTGCTTTTGTGTGATACATGTTATCTGCCACTGCAGCCTTTAGGCTTGCTTTCCTAATCCGCTTCCGGATATCATCAGAGTATTTGATGTTAAGTATAGCTTTTATCTCCGGCTGCTTTTTCCTCAAATCCAATAATAAGGATGCCAAGTGATCACTCGCACCAAACTCTGGCTCCAGATAAGTCTTCAGCTGGCCCCTGATGAAGATGAGGCCACCGGGGATTGAGGCAATGTCTTTCTTGGTAGCCCCTTTGTCCCCAATCATTGCAATATTCATCTTTACTTCAGGAAGCACAGGCTTACAATCGAGGTCTCTCAGAGATTCCAATGCTGCGGTAATAGCATGCAAGATGTCTGATTTTTCATCAGTCAATATCTCTTCTTTGGTTGCAATGTACTGGTCACCAGACTCGGGGATTACCTCAGTGGTAATGATGTGGGAAAAAAGAGTCTTTTTTCCCTTGTTGATCTCTCTAAGTAGGTTATCTGCAAGGTCCCCATAGCGATCGCTTGTCTCAGCTAGATAATTGCTCACCATTGGCTGTGTCACATCAAGCAGATGGGATATCTTGGACTGGGTGTAGCCTTGTTGGTGTAGTTTTCTCGCTAAGGCAGAACGAAATGCTACCACATCCTTGACCACCAGGCATCTTACCGGCATATAAATCATTTATAGTTTATTATAATTTATTTATAAAACTTTCGCACAAAGGTTAAATAGATGCTGGCTTTTCTTCCTTGCATGAAAGCGCTCACGATTGCGGGAAGCGACTCAGGAGGAGGAGCTGGCATCCAGGCTGACCTGAAGACATTTGCCGCTCTCGGAATCCATGGATCCTCAGTCATCACTGCCATAACTGCCCAGAATTCAAAAGAGGTTACTGCAGTCTGCAACACGCCTTTGCCGATCATCAAAGCCCAGATCGATGCGGTCCTTTCTGACATCGGCTGTGATGCTATCAAGATCGGAATGTTATCCAATGCTGCTATTATAGCTACTGTTGCTTCTTGTCTTAAGGATGTTTCTGTACCAATAGTTTTGGATCCGGTCATGGTGGCAGCATCAGGCGCAAAACTGCTCGAAGACTCGGCGATTGCTGCCCTCAAGAAGAGTCTCTTTCCTTCAGCGACTATTGTGACGCCAAACGTACATGAAGCTAGCGTATTAGTGGGATATGAAATCCAGAACAGAGATGATATAAAAAAAGCTGCGGCGGATATCCTCAAACTGGGATGTAAGAGTGCCCTTATGAAAGGCTCCCATCTCAATACAAAAGAAGTTTTAGATTATTTTACTGATGGAAAGGAAGAATTTTCTCTTACCAAGAAGCGTATTCCGAAAGAAGGCCATGGTACTGGATGTACTTTATCTTCAGCTATCGCAGCATACCTTGCCAAGGGTGAAAGCCTTGCTGATGCAGTCAAGAAAGCTATAACATATACACAAAATGCATTAGAGCATGGCTATAAGGCAGGTTCTCAGAATTATGTATTAAATCATTTCTGGCAAACCAACGATACATTTTGACTGGTTGTAGAATATTAACCAAAATAATTAGGCATCTCTTCCTTCATCTGCCTGCCTTTTGCTGCGGAGAATTGTCTGCCCAGGTCCTCATATGCCTTATCGACTTCTTTGGTTATAGAAGGCGGCACTTTCTCAAGAGCCCCCTCAAAATGTTTTAGTGTTACCGATTTGGCATTCAGATTTTCCCTCAAAGCCAAAATTGCAGCCTCCCTACATACAGCTTCGATATCCGCACCAACGTATCCTTGAGTTTTCGAAGTTAAATAAAACAAGATTTTCTCTTTATCACCCATACTCTTGTATTGATTTATTGTCTCATCGCGTTTGTCTTTTTTTCCAAAAGTTACAGATGCCAGTTTTACAACTTTGTTAATTTCTGCCTCGACCTTATCCAATTCCTTAATCTCTTCTTTTGTCTGGCCCAGTGGCATATTCTTGGTATGAACCTTGAATATCTCTAATCGTGATTTCTCATCAGGAGCAGTAGCCAGGATAATCCGGTCAAATCTTCCTGGGCGCAACAGTGAAGTATCGATAATGTCTGGCCTGTTGGAAGCGGCAATTATGACGACATCATTCATCTCCTCGAGGCCATCCATCTCAGTCAGCAGCTGATTCACTACAGTTTCAGTAACGTGAGCGCCGCCTTCATGTGAGCCTCGGCGTGGTGCTAAGGAGTCAATCTCATCGAAGAATATTATGGTGGGAGCAGTCTGGCGTGCTTTCTTGAATATCTCTCTGACTGCTTTTTCGGATTCACCAACCCACTTAGATAGTAATTCGGGTCCCTTTACTGCAATAAAATTTGCTTCAGACTCATTTGCCACTGCCCTTGCCAACAAGGTCTTTCCAGTACCCGGAGCACCATAGATAAGGATTCCTTTTGGGGGCTTAACACCCATCCGCACGAAACTTTGGGGATGCTTCAGAGGCCATTCGACTGCCTCTTTCAACTCCTGCTTAACTTCCTCAAGACCGCCAATATCTGTCCATTTTGTAGTTGGTTTCTCAATAAATACTTCCCGTAAAGCAGAAGGCCGTACTACCCGCAAGGCTTCCCTAAAATCCAATTGCGTTATCATCAATTTTTCCAGAAGTTCTTTGGCAATAGTTCCCTCTTCCCTCAATTTTAGGTCAGGCAGCACTCTTCGTAGAACTACCATGGCTGATTCTCTCGCCAAGGCTGCCAAGTCAGCTCCTACAAACCCGTAGGTGATGGATGCCATCTCATCCAGGTCAACAGCATGCTTCGCATCTTTCAATAAAGGCATGTTTCTCGTATGGATCTTGAGTATATTGAGCCTGCCTTCTTTGGTAGGAACGCCTATCTCAATTTCCCGGTCAAACCTGCCTGGCCTTCTCAGTGCAGGATCAAGTATGTTGGGAACGTTAGTAGCAGCAATGACAACCACTTTGCCCCTGCTCTGTAGGCCATCCATATTAGCCAATAATTGGGCGACAACCCTCCGCTCAACCTCTCCCTTGGTCTCTTCGCGTTTTGAAGCAATGGCATCTATCTCGTCAATAAATATTATGGAAGGAGCGTGCTTCTGGCCTTCTTCAAACTTCTTCCGTAAGTTTTCCTCAGACTGGCCATAATATTTGGACATGATTTCAGGGCCATTGATGACTATGAAATGGGAATTGGTTTCGTTTGCAACAGCTTTTGCCAGCAAAGTCTTTCCGGTGCCTGGAGGGCCATGAAGCAGGACTCCCTTAGGGGGCTCAATGCCCAAGCGCTCAAAAATCTCAGGATGCTTTAAGGGAAGCTCAACCATCTCCCTAATTTTAGTAATTTCCTCATGCAGGCCGCCAATATCTTCATACGTAACTTCAGGGGCAACTTCCTCAGTTACTTCTACTGCCTCTGGATTGAAGACAACTTCAGTCTGCTCTGAAACAATGACTGCCTGCTTAGGAGTGGTGTCAACCACGATGAATTTTAAGTCACCAAATCCAAAACCCAGAAGGCTTTCGTCCAGAATATTGAAAACATCATCGAAGAAAGGTGATTCACTCAGCGCAGTCCTTCTTCTCCTTTGGCCGCCTAATGCCACAATGTCACCTTTGATAAGCGCCCTGCCCAACAAACCTTGCTTAAACAACTGCGGAGATGCCCTGATCATGACGTCTTTCTTAGTAGGGGCGATGGTAACTCTTTTGGCTTCCTTTATATCGGTTTTCTTTACTGTTACTAGCTCTCCAATACCTGTTTTGGCATTCTTTCTGACAATGCCATCCATGCGGATCAGGTTTAGACCTATGTCGCCGGGATATGCCCTATCCACAATGGCAATAGTTTCTCTGTCACCTTTAAGGGCTATTATGTCTCCAACCCTAACACCAATTTCTGCCATGTAGTTAGAGTCAATTCTAATTATGCCTTTGTTTACATCATCCTGTATTGCTTCGGCTACTTTTAGCCTGATTTCCTTCACAGCCATGGTACGCTAAGAAATAAAGCCCTTTTATAAAAGTTATGATTTCTGCTCTGGTTCCTTTATATTGACCTTGGGCAATGGAATGGGCGGGGGCAGATTGACCTCTTGGCTTAAAATGAGGGCCAAAATGTTTCCCTTTGCCAGGATTGTATTTAGAATGTTCTTCATAACTTCAGTTTCGACTTTCTGGCTCTTCTTCCATTCTTCCAGAAGCTTTTTCGCCTTATCGGCTGTTTCAAGATATAATAAATCTCCGCCCAAGTTGATATTCCCCACCTTTGGCTCATACTTGGATGAGAATTCGAAGCCAAACCTGAGTGCTTTCTGCTTCTCTTTAGCTAAGGGAAATGGGATCTCCACCATGTCCTTTATCGAAACATTGTTGCTGATACTTACCTTGCCGCTGACAGAACCTTCCCGCTTGACATCTATTGTTGTAAAATTAAATCCGACTATTGTCATTGAAATCCCTCCTCTTCTGAGTTTTGCGGCATGATATTTAAAGGTTTCTACAAAAAATTATTATAGTTAGGTAGTATTTTGAGTTTTAGATACAATGTATAAGCTCGTTTGTTTTGACGTTGATGGCACCTTAGTAGACAACATAGTCTTTTCCTGGCAGCTGTTCCATGATCACTTCAAGACTGATGAAGCAGAACGGAAGCGGAATATGGAGAAATATTTCAATGGAGAAATAAGCTACTTACGGTGGGCTGAGCTGGACATACGGATGTGGAAGGAAAAGGGTGCAACCAAGAAAGATTTCCTAAATGCTTTACAGCACAATAAAGTGAAATTGATGCGGGGGGGCTTAGAGACCCTTACGGCCTTAAAGGAAAAGGGAATGAAGTTAGCAATTATCTCTGGATCATTGAATGTTGTCCTAGAGTATGCCTTGCCCGGCTATAATGATTATTTTGATGATGTGTTCTTAAGCTGGATACATTTTGATGAAAAAGGCCACATCAAGAAAGTGGATGTGACCGAATTTGACATGATGCAGAAAGCTGATGCATTGAAGAAAATTGCAAAAAGGGAGGGATTAGCCCTTTCTGAATGTGTTTTTGTGGGAGACCACCATAATGATGTCAAGATTGCACAGGAAGCAGGATTAGGCATTGCGTTTGATGCAAAGGATGATGAGCTGCGCAGGGTAGCGAATGTCATTGTTGACAAGAAAGATTTAAGAGAGATTCTGAAGTTTATTATTTAGAGGCAGGATCCGATCACGGCTCCCATAGCTGTTGCATATTCTGCATTGGGGGGAATTGATATAGGAATCTTTGTAAAAGTAGAAATCCTCTGAGTGATAATCTTCCTGAATATGTTCGAAGTGACCAATCTCCCAGTCAATACAATCTGCGACTGCTTGCAGGCTGCAGCCCCCAACACTGCCAAAGTGCCGATGGTCTGGGCAGCCATGTTCATTAAAGCGAGAGCTATATCTTCATCTCGGTAATTCTTAAGATTGCCAAAATGGGAAGCTGTTGCGCTCGGAGGCAGCAATCCAATCCCCTCAGGATAGATATCCTTCAACTGCAGGTCAACATTATCCAGATTTCCTTTTGCCGCAAGCGCTTCTATTTTGGTCAAGTCTTCCTGGCCTATCAGCATCTTGGAGAGGCCGGTAATGGTCCTGCCACCCAAAGCAGTGCCTCCGACATGACCCATTTCCACCCCGCATGAGACTAAAGCGGTACCTGAGCCTATACTTACCACCAATGCCTCCTTTTTCTTTGAAACGAAAAGACCGCCCAGGCCGATTGCCTTGATCTCATCCACATGCTTTATGGGAATTCCCTTAACTTTGGTATCATATTTGTAGGAGTATGCACCGGTTATCGCTATCAACTCTGGGTGGCTGCCCGTGAGCTTAAACAGGATGAAATCGAGGTTCTCGTTACTTTGGAAATTGAGGGTTTTTTTGATGGATTCCCCTTTCATAAGGACTGCATCCGTGAAGGAACTGCCAAAATCTACGCCGAGTATCATGTTAGTTCATCCAGCATCTTATTGGCCATATCTTGCTTAGAGATGTTTATAAACCTTTTTTTGAATCTGTTGTTAATCAAAAGGAAATCTGCTCTGTCTGCCTGCAATGATTTCTGGCTGTTAGCAATGATCATATCAAGATTCTTCTCTTTTAATTTTTTTACTGCATTCGTAACTAAGTCCTTTGTTTCCAATGCAAAGCCAATTAACTTCTGTTTCTTCTTTTTTTTTCCTAACTCGTGGAGGATATCAAAATTCCTTTCTAATTTTAGGAAAAAGGGTTTATCTTTTTTTATTTTTTGTTTTGATTGCTTTACCTTGAAATCAGCCACTGCTGCTGCCATGATAACCACATCAGTTTTTTCGTATTTTTTAAGAATAGCGTCTTTCATCTCTTCTGCTGTCTCAATGTCTATAATCTTTACATCTGCGGGAGCTTCTAAGTTTGTGGGACCGCTGATCAGAGTCACTTTTGCTCCTCTTGCAGCGGCTGCTTCTGCGACTGCATAACCCATTTTTCCAGAACTTCTGTTGGTGATGACCCTCACCGGATCGACAGGCTCCTGTGTCGGGCCTGCAGTTACCAGTATCTTTTTTCCCCTCAGATCTTTTTTCCTGAGCAGCAGCTCTATCTTTTCTGCTATAGCGTCAACATGCGCTAACCTGCCAACTCCCCTATAACCGCATGCAAGCATGCCTGATTCAGGATTGATAAAATGGTAGTGCAGATTCCTTAATTTTCTCACATTTTCCTGCACTATAGGATTCTGCCACATATGCGCATTCATGCTGGGGCAGATCAAGACCAGTGCTTTAGTTGCCATGATCGTTGTGGTCAGGAGATCATCGGCAATGCCATTCGCAATTTTTCCGATTATGTCGGCAGTCGCCGGGGCTATAACAAATACGTCTGCAATGTCTGCCAATGAGATATGCCTCATCTCCTTGTTATTTTTTAGGTATGCTTTGTAGTTTATTTTCTTATTGAAGAGGTCGGTGACAACAGGATTTTTCGTTGCTTTTTCAAACTCTTTGGGGGAGATTAGATGGTTGGCATGTTCTGTCATTATCACATGGATAGAATGGCCTTTGAGCTTCTTCACCAGATCAAGCACCTTATAACAGGCAATGCCGGATGTAACTCCAATAACAATGTTCATGGTTTCACATCCAGTATTATATTATCTATAAGACGGGTGGTACCAAAATAAGCCGCTACTGCGATGACAATCTGTCCTTTTAACGCATCCAATTCATGGAGTGTTCTGGCATCCCGTATTTCGATATAGTCTATCTTTGCAGAAGTCTGCTGCAATTCTTTTTTGATTGCATGCCTGACTCCTGCAGCTCTTCTCTCGCCGTTCTGTATCAATGCCTGTGCAAGTTCCAATGATCTGCAGAGGACTGCTGCCTGTTTACGTTGATCCTCGTTCAGATATTTGTTCCGTGAACTCATGGCAAGGCCGTCTTTTTCCCTGAAAATGGGGCAGGTAACTATCTCAATTGGAAAATTCAGATCCTTGACCATTTTCCTGATTACCAGGCTCTGCTGGTAATCTTTCTGTCCAAAATATGCTTTATGGGGTTTGACAATGTTGAACAATTTCGACACGACTGTTGCAACCCCCTGGAAAAAATGTGGTCTGGAAGCGCCGCACATAGGCTTTGAAAGCCAGTCAACCTCTATAGAAGTCAGGGGGGAAGTGTACATCTCATTATCATCAGGGTAAAAAATCAGGTCAACCTTTTCTTTCTTGCACATCGCTGCATCTGTCTTAAAATTCCGGGGATATTGCGCAAAGTCTTCGTGGGGTGCAAACTGAAGGGGATTCACATATATGCTTACCACCACAATATCAGTTTCCTTGCGTGCTCTGCGTATCAGACTGAGGTGGCCCTCATGCAGGCAACCCATGGTAGGAACAAAGCCTATAGTCTTGCCTTTGGCTCTTGCGGAATCAGCAAATGCCTGCATTTCCCTGATGTTTTCCATTACCTTCATAGAAAGTAAGAAGGTGAATTTGTTTTTAAACTTATTTGAATAATATTTATATAGTTTGGCCATTTTCTATGTGGCATCATGGACTATCAATCCCCCTCCACAGATTATCAAACGATAGAAAGGAACCAAAGAAGTATCCCTGAATGCTTAAGGAGGTACACAACTTCTGCTAAAATGGCAATTGTAGCTGGATTAGCTGCAATCTTGGTTTCAGGTTGCGCCACAGATCCTGAGTATCGGTCTATCAATGACTTGTTCAGGCAGCATCCCGGAGACCCACCAACCAAAGTAATTTCCATCGATGTTAATTAATCGAAGGAATGGTCTGGGCTAGGGAATTTTTTAGTTTTGACCTCAGAAATATATATTTTTATTGCTTTTTCTGCCTCATTTCCAAGCTCTCCGAATCTTTTTACGAACTTTGGCTTGAATTTGCTGAAGAGACCGAGCATGTCGTATAGAACAAGGACTTGCCCGTCGCAATACGGACCTGCGCCGATGCCAATGGTTGGTATGGAGATTGATTCAGTTATCTTTTTTGCCACATCTGTCTGGACCATCTCAAGCACAACAGCGAAAGCTCCGGCATCTTCTAACTGTCTGGCCTGCTTCAATAAGCTTTCGAAGGTACGATGCACTACCGGTTTTACCGCTGTCTGAGGAAGATGACCTATATGACCCATGACCGGTATGCCCTTACGGGTAAGTTCGTTTACAACCTCGGGAAGACCCTCAAGCTTTACCGCATCTGCTCCTGCTTTCATCAGCTTGTGTGCGTTTTCAAAAGCGTTCTCCTCGGCTCGGTAGGGCATATCAGCAACTATGAATGAAGCGGGAGCGCCTTTCCTTACTGCGTGAGTATGCCGCAGCATGTCCTGCATAGTTACCTGCTGCGTGGAATCGTAACCAAGAACCACATTCCCCAAGGAATCTCCGACGAGAATCAGATCAACTGATGCGGCCTCAAGAATTGAGGCGAAGGATGCATCATAACAGGTAAGGACTGTAATCTTTTCTTTCCCCTTGAACTTTTTGATATCATCGACTTCCATAGGTCAACAGAAGCGCAAGATCACTTTAAAAAACTTCTGAAAGAAAAGATTTAAATATAAGTTTAATAACTAGTAGTATAAAAGAATGGAACAGGTACTTCTGGAACAGTTATCTATGGGAGAGAAGGAGCCTGAGACCATCGAAGCGGTGGTTGCTCAGGAGACGAATGCAGACAATACTGAACAGACAACAGACTTTGCAGATGCTGATCCCACTTATGAAATATTTCCTTTTTCTGATGAGTATGATGCTGAAGCAGTAAAACCGCAGGAGGAAGTCAAAGAAGAAGAGACGTTCCTGAAATATGAAAGTGCTCCTGATTTATATATTGGCTTGGATCCGGATGAGAGGGTCTTTATATTCTGGCAGGCTTGCATTGCTGGGCTGCCTAAGAGTTTATGGTTTATGTACAACGGATGATTATTTCCATCCTGCAACCAGCAGCGGAAAGATTATTGTTGCATCTCCATGAACTTTGACTTGCGGTGCGTTTGGCTTTATCTTAGCCCAGGAAATTGCTTCTGAGGTTGCAGCACCTGAGTCTGAACCATCGTATTCCTGACCAGTGCTTATGTACACTGCAAAATCTGCTCCCTGCCTGAAGATTTGAGCATTCAAAGCGTAATGCTTTGCGACTCCCCCTCCCAAGATGATGACACCTGTTTTATCCGCATTAAGAGCAATTTTGACGATATCCTGCAGATCTTGCGTAACATCCACAAAGAAATCCTTCTTTCGCTGCTTTGTCCAAAACATTATATCTCCCAATGCACCATCGGTGGGAGCTGGACAGAAGACCGGAATATTGTTGTGGGAAGCCCAGTAGAGTATGGATTCTTTATTATCTATTGAGTTTCCCAGTATTTGTGTAATCTCTGAGGTGCACAGCGGCCTTCCCTTTTCTTTCTGTCTTTGGTAGCAATCTTCAAGCACCTTGGTCATATGTTTCTCAAAATAGGTGTACCGGTCGTTTGTCACAAAGATATTGCCAATCCGGTTGACGCCCTTATCAAAGAGATTCTTTCCATCAGCATCAAATGAACCTACCACAAATGGCTTAATGGATTTGATTATATCTTCTTCTATACCCCCGGCTGTGGTGACCAATACATCTACCATCTTATGCTCTACCAGGTATCGGATTGCTTCCCGTACACCAGAACTTACCATGTTCGAGGTAAATGAAAGAAAGATAGTTGCTTTTTCCCGCTTCATTGCTTTGACAATTTCAACTGCCTTGCCCAGGTTGGTAGCCTGGAAGCCGGTAGTAGAGTAGGATTTAAGGAACTCATCTAAGTTAAACTTCTTGCTGAAGTCATACCCCTTGATATGGGGGAAATGGTCTAAATTTACGCAATTGTCCGGCACATAGCCGTTTAAAGATTGTTTTGTCATGTGTATCACCTTTGGTTGATATAGTCTTATGTACAGAAGAAATACTTATGAGCCTGATTTCCTTACAGAGTCCATAGGCTTCAAGAATGGAAGAATATTTATAAACGTTGCTCTTTTCCCGAGAGTATGTTCATTGATGCTCATTGCCATCTGGATTTTGAGGGGTTGATCGATAGACTGGATGAAGTCATACTTAATGCCCAGAAAGCTGGCTTAAAAGCGATTGTCACTTCGGGCATTAATCCAGCCACTAACAGACAAGCCTTGGAGATTGTTTCCAGATTTCCCAATATAGTCAAAGCCTCTTTTGGTGTATATCCTATCGGAGCTTCTTCGCGAGATGAAAAACTGTATGATGTTGATGCAGAACTGCAGTTTCTGAGCCAAAACAAAGACAGATTTGCCATAGTGGGGGAATGCGGGCTGGATTATAAAACAGGGAAAGATAAAGAACTCATGAAGGATGGATTCAGCAAGGTCCTGGAGATGGCAAAGAAACTCAATAAAACAGTTTTGATCCATTCGCGAAAGGCAGAGCTTGACTGCATTGAGATGTGCCAGAGCCATGGCATGAAAAAAGTGATCATGCATTGTTTCTGCGGCAGGAAGCATTTAGTGAAGAAAGCCTATGATTTGGGTTTCAATTTCACCATTCCTACTACAGTAGTCAAATTACAGCAGTTCCAGGAGATGGTTGCTGAAGTTGATATCAACCATTTGCTTTGTGAGACTGATTCTCCATTCTTGAGTCCTTTTAAGGATAAGAGAAATGAGCCTGCTTTTGTGGTCGAAAGCTATAAGAAGATAGCTGAGATAAAAGGAATGGATATTGAGGAAGTTAAAAATAATATCTGGATGAATTTCCAAAGGTTGTTCTAGTGGAAAAGACAAAGTATTATTCTTATAAGATCGGAAAGCTGCCAAAGGGGTGCCAACTATGTGTAAAGGGGCAGAAGATGGTGCTTTTCGTCACTGGACTTTGTCCGCGTTGCTGCTATTTCTGCCCGATAAGCGATGCAAAATTCCAGAATGATGTGGTGTATGCTGACGAATGGCCTGTAAAAAATGCCTCAGAGATAATAAAAGAGGCACAATTGATAGATGCGAAAGGTGCAGGCATTACCGGCGGAGACCCTTTATGCAGGCTTGATAGGGTAGTCAAATACATCAAAATTTTAAAGAAAGAGTTCGGCAAAAAGTTCCATATCCATCTGTATACCAGTCTTAACTTAGTAACTAAAGAAAAGTTAGCGAAATTATACAAAGCAGGATTGGATGAGATTCGGTTTCATCTGGAATTTGACACAAAACGGTTCTGGGAGAAGATACAGCTGGCATTGGATCTTGACTGGGATGTGGGTGTTGAGATTCCTGCCATACCTAAAAAAGAGAAACAGATACGGGGTATAATCTTATTCCTCAACTCATTGCATCGGAAGCCATTCCTCAATCTCAATGAGCTTGAAGTGGCTGATAACAAGACCAATAAGCTCCTGGAGATGGGCTACCGGACAAAAAATGAGCTTTCATACGCAGTTAAGGGCTCTGAAGAGCTTGCATTAGGGCTTTTAAAGTTTGTTGAGAAAAACAAAATAAAGCTCAATGTCCATTACTGCACCGCTACCTTGAAAGACAGGGTGCAGCTTGCCGAAAGGATCAAGCGGAGAGCCAGGCACGTCAGGAAACCTTATGTCACGGTAACTCCAGATGGCACCCTTATCAGAGGGGCTATATATCTGGCAGAATTAAAACCTGATTTTGGGTATCGCAAAAAACTAAAGAATGCTGAACCACATAAGTATATGCCTACATTGAGAAAAATCCTATCAGAGATCAAAAAAGAGTTTAAGATTACTGATGTTGATATAGATCCGGTTAAACTGAGGCTTGTTACATCAGTCAAAAATGTCGAGAGCATACGGGATAAGATTAATGCCGAGATATTTTCTGACACCACAGGGAAGGCTCTTTTTACTAAAAAAAAGATGTACCTCACAATTGTAGAGGAATACCCTACCTATGACCAAACCGAGATTTCTGTTGAGTTTTTATAGAAAATTCCGAATTCATAGATTTGCAGTAACTCCGAAAGCAGGTAAACTTTAAAAAGAATCATTCATCTTTGATTGAATATGGAGATAGAAATCGTATTAATGACAGCAACCTTACTGTACATCGGGTTGCCACAAGCTGCATTGTGCATAGTTACAGCATACAAGTTGCTTAAATAAATAGGATGACTTGTACGTTTTTATGTGGAGTCCTTTGTTAATTTTTGGTTGCTACCTATAGGCAGCAATCTCGTCTAGTATCTTCTAGGTAAACCCTATACAAAACGATAGCAAACATCTTCACAGTAATCAATGATTTCTAAGCAACCCTTTTGTGAATAACAATAGAGATACAGATATTCACCAAATCTGAAAATAATGTCTGAGAAATCCAATAAGCTCTTATCTCGAGGGGATATTACTATCAACCACCTATACTATCTATTCCTAAATTAAGACCTATTTGAAACAAGATCAGAATAGAAAAAAGGGCAGTTATGATTAGGGCTGTTATTGCAAGACCTTTTTCCTTGTATTGGGTCAGGTGGATTATTGCGTTGACTGTAGTGAATGCTGCCACCAAAAGCATAAGCAAACTCTTAGTTAAAGGGTGCAGCGACCAAAATAGGGGCAAAAACATCAGTAGGTATAATGTCAAGAACGAATAAAATCCAATTCTGGTAGCGTACCATACAAATCCTTTGTTATTTCTTTTCTTTTTGGCCATGTAACCACATCTAAATTATAACCCTATTAAGAGTGTGAGTATATGACCCACTCCCCAGCCTAAAGGCATGGGGTATCTAGGACATGGTGCTGAGCCTGGTTCTTGATGTAGTTTTCTACAGTGGAAAACTCATTATAGCCGACAGTGGTTGCGCATCCTCCAGCGCTCCAGAGGTGCCCTTGAGGTAGTCTCAGCCTGCTTTTAGGATGATTCTTGAAGAAATGGTATGCAGAGCCTCCTTTGATAAGCTGCATGCCTTTTGATTCAGTAATGTTGTGGGGCAAGGTTACCAGCATATGGACATGATCAGGCATGACAAAAAGCGTATGTATTTTTATATGATGTCTGCTACATGCCTTACGAAGGGATGCTTCAGCAATGTTATGCTGCTTGAACTTGCCAAACATCTGGTAGCGATATTTGGTTGCAAATTCAATGTGCCAGAAATTTACGCCGATTTTGTGGCTGTATTGGTTTAGGTTTGTCATTTTCGTCTCCGCAGACGAAAGCTAACGCTATTTTGATGTCAAAAAATAGATGCGCTGTTTCGTCCGCAGATTATTCTGCGGCGAAGCCGCAATAAATTTCTTTCTAGAAACGACCTAAAGGTCGGGGAATTAAACCCAAGTGCTCGCTACGCTCGCATTAAGAATTTCAACCATTCTTCACTCAAAAACTGATTCTGTAAACGTTATTCTACAAAGAATCAAATTTTTAGAGAAAATTTATAATTTAAGGAATGAAATAGTCCACCAAGGTTATATTAAGAATATAAGTAGCATTTTA
>DATDXC010000002.1:0-64600 GCA_035289425.1 Candidatus Nanoarchaeia archaeon | reverse complement strand
TGAGAGTTTGTTTTCAGCCTTGAAAAGACTATTTGGGTCGGTGCTTAGGTGTCGGCATATCAGAACACAAACAGCGGAGCTGTTTTGTAGGCTGATAGCCTACAATATTGGTTATCGATCAGAACTTTTTCTACTAAGCCGTATCTTGCTCCCTTATAGGGTGTTGCCTGAGCTGCAGCAGCACACGCATTTCTAGGAAAGGATATAGTAAACTTTATAAACAACGTCCTGTTTCTCAGTATTACGCTATTACGATAGCGTTTCTAATGCCGCAAGGCATGAGGTAAAATGACAATATATGACATGGATGCATCAGAGTTAGTGCAAAAGATAGCTCCAGAGCTAAAGAAAATCATAAAGGCTCCAGCGTGGGCGCCATTCGTAAAAACAGGAATAAGCAGAGAACGGCCTCCGATGGACAGCGATTGGTGGTATGTCAGAGCTGCTTCAATCCTTAGGTGGGTCATGCTCAAAGGGCCTATTGGCGTTGAAAAGCTCAGAATCAAATATGGATCTCGAAAGAACCGAGGTATGGCTGCTGAGCATACATACAAATCAGCAGGAAATCATATTCGCAAGATACTTCAGCAGCTTGAAAAAGCTGAATTGATAAAACAGGGAGCTGCAGGAGTCCATAAAGGAAGGATTATCACGCCCAAAGGCATCGCATTGATGAACAGCGTATTGAAAAATGGATGAGCTCGAAGCCATCAAACGAAGGAAAATAGAGGAGCTTCAGAGGCAAAGCCTGCAACAAAATATGCAGGAGCAGGCGCAAATCCAACAGCAAGTCGATCAGCTTGAGGCTGTGGTGAAACAGATTTTCACCAAGGATGCGCTTGCAAGATATGGCAATGTCAAGACAGCACATCCAGAAAAGGCGATACAGCTTTTGATCGTGATCGGCCAGCTGTTGCAAAGCGGCAAAGTGCAGCAAATAACTGATGATCAATTGAAGGAAATATTGAAACAGATGGCATCGAATACCAACATTAAAATCCAAAGGAGATAACATGGCACGAAATAAGCACCCCAGCAGAAAGCAGCGTTTGGTTAAGTTGAATACTCAAACCAGATGGGCACCTTTTTGGACTGTATTCAAGAAGTATGGTAAGGGCAAGAGGGTGCATCCAGGAAGGCATACAGCGGTAAAGAGAAGCTGGAAGCGAACTAAGTCAAAAGCATAACTATGGCAAAGAAACAGGAAGATAAAAAACTCGAACGGACTTACAATGTTCCTCTGAGAAAAGAGTTTAACAAGGCTCCTCGATGGAACCGGACTCCTAAGGCGGTAAGAGCCTTGCGAAGCTTTATTGCCAAGCACATGAAATCTGAGGATGTGCGGATAGGCAAATTTGCCAACTGGGAGTTATGGAAGCATGGCATCAAGAATCCTCCTCACCATATCAAAGTAACAGCGATTAGAGACCAAGAAGGCACTGTTTTTGTTGAGCTGGCAGGCGCTCCTGCAATTCATACTGATGAACCCCAAAAGAAAAGGTTCTCGAAGAAAAAGCTGAAGGAAGAAAAAGCAGCTAAGAAAGCTCCTAAGATAAAGAAGGAAACAGGATTGGAAGCAGAGATCGAAGAGCACAAGGAAGAGAAACAAGAGATTGCCAAGGAGATTCAAAAAGAGGAGATTAAGGAACTTAAGGATGCGAAGCCAAAGACACATCACCCACCAAAGGATCCAACTATCGCCAAGAAGTTTCCTAAACTTGTGTTAGCTCCACAGCAGAAATAAAAACTTTAATAAGCAAATCTGATTTCTAAAGTTTATGCCATTACCATTCGAATCAGTGCAGAGGAAAATTCTCATAAAGAAGGATTCTGTCGGCCATTTAGGAAAGCATGTATCGGAAAGATCTACGGAAGAGATAATCCACTATGGCATTATCAATCTCGATAAGCCTGCAGGCCCGACATCGCACCAGGCATGTGAGTATGTGAAGAACATTTTCAAATTAAGCAAAGCTGGCCATTCTGGGACCTTGGACCCTAATGTAACCGGAGTTTTGCCTGTCGCTTTGGGAAGGGCAACCCGCATTGTGCAGATAGTGCTGCCTGCAGGAAAGGAATATATTGCCCTGATGCATCTGCACCAGCCTGTCGAAGAAAAACAGCTTATGAAAGTGTTGGCTGATTTTACCGGTGCCATACGACAAAAACCACCGCTCAAAAGCGCTGTTCGGAGGGTTGAACGAACCAGAACAATATACTATCTTGAGATTCTTGAGATACAGGAGCAAGATATACTTTTCAGGGTTGGCTGCCAGGCTGGGACCTATATACGGAAACTGTGCCATGATATCGGCAAAAAGCTTGGTATTGGAGCTCACATGCAGGAACTGCGAAGGACTAAAGCAGGTCCATTTGATGAATCTACTACATACTCCCTCCAAGATATCACGGATGCATTCTGGTATTATACCAATAAACAGCAAGATACGTTCTTACGGAAGATAATCCAGCCTGTCGAGAATGCACTGCAGCACATGCTTTGTATTTGGGTGCTTGACAATTGTGTCGGAAGCCTCTTGCATGGCATAGACCTTAAAGTCCCCGGCATATCCAAATTACATGATGGCATTTGCAAAGAGATGACTGTAGCAGTCAAGACGCTTAAGGAAGAATTGGTTGCTATCGGAACAGCACGCATGAGTTCTAAGGAGATAATGGATCAAGAAAACGGAGTTGCGGTAAACATCCATAAGGTGTTTATGCAAACTTAAGATTTACTGACGACTTCATTCTGTATTCTTTTGGCTTCATTAAAGATACTTAAGAAAATCTCTTCCACAAATCCTTCGTCTAAGTTGTGCTCCTTAGCGACCTTCTTCAATTTCCCCATGATCTCAACTTCCCTCTTTTCATCAAATATAGGAATCTTTCTCTCCTGCTTATACAGGCCTATATGGGGCATTAAGGACATCCTTTCAGCCAATGCAGTAATGATCAGCATATCAATCCTGTTGATATGCTTTCTTGCTTCATGTACATCCTTTATCATAGTTCCTCTGATACTTACAATTCATTTCTACTATTTAAATGTGTATGTTAATCAACGGTAAACAAGCTGCTGTCATGCACATCAAAAAGTCCTATCCGAGCCCCGCAATCAAGCCAGCCATGAGCATAATTAAGTGCTGCGAAAGCATTGATAAAATCACCCTTCTTGTAGAAGTGCTCTGCATCAGAACAATATCTTTGTATCATGTCAAGGCAGTCATCACGCTCCGCCTTCATGCCTGTTCTGTTGCCTGATTTTAGGGCAAGTCCTAGTGCCTTCTCGGTGACACTGAAATATTTTTTCAGCTTCTCATCGGTAATTTCCTTCATGCCTATCTAGAAATTTTATTTATTTATAAAATTACCGCTAACCGCACTTGAATACCTTATGCTTTTCATAATACCTTTGATGGTATTCTTCTGCAGGGTAAAACGTTGATGCTTTGGTAATTTCAGTAACGATGGGCTTCTGCAATCTCTTTTGATATTCCTGCTTTGATTTCTCTGCCAGTGCTTTCTGCTTTTCTGAAACAAAGAAGATGGCAGACCTGTACTGGGAACCTATGTCCGGGCCCTGTCTATCTAGGGTGGTAGGGTCATGGAGTTTCCAGAAGATATCCAGCAATTTCTCAAAGGATATTTTTTTAGAATCAAAGGTAACCTGGACAGCTTCTGCATGACCAGTACTTCCAGTGCATACATCTTCATAAGATGGGTTCTTGAATTTTCCACCAGTGTATCCGGAAATCGCTTCTATGACACCGGGAGTTGTGTTAAATGTGTGTTCTACATGCCAGAAACAGCCTGCTGCAAAAATGGCTTTATCCATAGAGGTTATAGAGAACATAGAATTTTTAAAGATATGCTTTAATTATTGCTGACCGTATTCCAACACTTCATTATTCAGCATATCTAGCTTAATGCCTGCCTGCTTAAACATCTTTTCGGTTTCAGAACCTGCATGATAACGGTGCTGCGCAACAACGCGTTTTATCCCTGCATTGATGATCAGCTTGGCACAGGTTGCGCAGGGAGTCATCTTACAATACAGTGTTGCCCCATCCAGGCTCACTCCCAGCTTGGCTGCCTGGCAGATAGCATTTTGTTCAGCGTGGGTTGTGCGCAGGCAATGTTGCGTCTTAGTTCCATCTTCATGAACAACTGTCTTCATCTGGTGGCCTACTTCATCACAATGCGGCAATCCAAGCGGGCTTCCGACATAACCAGTTACTAGGATATGCTTATTCTTAACAACTACGCATCCTGATCTACCGCGATTGCAGGTTGCCCTCCGGGAAACTGCATTGCTGATTTCTATAAAATATTCATCCCAGCTCGGCCGAGGCATTTTTCGGTCAATATCGTCATAGAGTTTTTCAATCCTGGATTGAAGTTGTGTTATGGATCCTTCGTTAAAAATAGTACAGTCAGCTCTCCTGATGCAGGCTAAAACCTGCTGGCCGCTCCTCCCCTCTCCCTTGCCTTTGTCCCTGGCGTCCATTGCCAGAAAATCTTTCCAAGAAGAAGGATCACTCTGCCGCTTTCGCTTGCGCACCCTCTCAAACCGTATTTTTTGGGATGCATCTATGCCCACCAGCACAAAACCCTTATTCCCCTTCAGAATATCTATCTCCGCAGGATTCCGTATGCCATCCACCACTGCCTTTTTCAAGTCCTGCCCGACTATTTTCCGGAGTACCATCTCTGCCAGAAATCCATTGCCGCGCTTCTTCCTCAGACTATTGCCAAGGTCCTGAAGGCTTTTCCTGCTTGGCTCAACTTTCATCTCATGGGCTATCTGCCTGAGCTCATCAGACAATGAAAGATACACAAATCCCTTTTCCCTAAGAAATCCTGCTAGGATGCTTTTTCCGCTTCCAACGGTCCCTGTCAAACCAATTATCATATGAAAAGTAATTTGTTATTTCTATAAAAAGGTATCCCTTTAACCCCAGTCGAGATTGCCTGATGTCTGATATTCAGTCACTCTTGTCTCGAAGAAGTTCTTCTCTTTGCTGAGGTCAGTGGATTGGGACATCCAGGGCAGCGGGTTAGGTGTTCCAAACAGCTTAGGCAGCCCTATGCGTTCCAAGCGTCGGTCAGCAATGTATTCCACATATTTGGCAAACTGGTCAGCGTTAATGCCGAGCAGGCCCTGGGGACATGCATCGTGAGCATACGTCTTCTCAAGGTCGACAGATTTCTTTATCAGCTCTACCAGCTCCTGCTGGAAAGCTTCTGTCCAGATCTCGGGATTTTCATTCTTTACGGTATTGATGACATCACAGCCAAAGGCAAGATGGACGCTTTCATCCCGCATGATAAACTCAAATTGTTCACCGACACCTACCATCTTGTTCTGCCGCTTTAAGGCAAGCATCATGGCAAAGCCAGCATAGAAAAAGATCCCTTCCATAATGACATAGTAGCCGACCAGATCGTGAACGAATTTCCTGACGTTTTCAAGGCCCTCTGTCGTAAAACTGCGGTCGAACACTGACTTGGTCAGCTCTACCACAAAATCGTCTTTTTCTTTGATGGAAGGTATAGTTTTATACATGTTGTAGATTTCCTCAGGATCAAGCATCAGGCTGTCACAGCAATAGATGAATGTGTCTGTATGCACTGCTTCCTCAAATGCCTGCCTGAGCAGATATTGCCTGCACTCAGGATTGGTTATATGGGAGTACACTGCCAATACAATATTGTTGGCGGTGAGTGATTCTGCAGTTGAGAAAAAACCTAAGTTCCATACTATAAGGCGGCGTTCAGTTTCAGAGAGGACTGAATCTGATTTCCATTGCTCAACATCTTTCTGCATCCCCACTTCTTCCGGCACCCAGTTGTTTGCCACTCCATCCTTATAATGCTGGCGTGCCCATTTATATGTCAGGGGCAGTATCTTGTTCGGATCAGTTTTTGAACTGTTAATTATTGGCATGCTTCACACACCTTGGATTCTTCAAGGCCTTGCTTGTACTCTCTTTTTTGGGTATACCCATATTTGTTGGCGTCCAGTGTGGACTTTTCAATCTGCGTAGCCGCCAATGCTCTCATGTAATAGGTAGTTTTCATGCCAAGCTGCCATGCATACTGGTATGCGTCGCTTAATACTCTACCGGATGTTCCTTTGATGAATACGTTGTGGCTTTGGCTTTGGTCGATCCATTTTCCCCGGAGCGCAGTATGCTTGATCAAGGCTAATGGGTCTATATCAAAACTTTCCTTGTACTTTGCCTTCAGCTCATCAGGTATGGCAGCTATCATGGAGATATTGCCGTCATAATATTTCAGCTGTTCAAGCATCTCATCATTCCATAATCCCATCTTACTCAGGTCATCAATGAGATAGGAATTGATTATGGTGAATTCTCCGCTCATGTTTGATTTCACATAGATGTTTTTGTACATCGGCTCAATGCATGGATAGCATCCTGCAATTGTTGAGATGGTTGCGGTAGGCGCAACAGCCATGGTGTTTGAGTTGCGCATGCCCTGCATCCTGACTTTTTTCTTCAGTGAAGCCCAATCCAAGGTTGATTTCCTTGAGATAGGGATCTCCATGCCTCTTTCTTGCTCCAAGATATCCAATGTATCCAGGGGGAATATTCCCCTGTCCCATTTTGAACCTTTGAATGATTCATAGGAACCTTTCTCCTTAGCTAAGTTAGATGATGCGGCTATAGCATGATAGGATATAAGCTCCATGATGCGATCAGAGAACTCAAATGCCTCTTCAGCATCAAAGGGAAGATTTAGCCTGAACAGCGCATCCTGCACCCCCATAATCCCCAAACCAATCGGCCTATGCTTCTTATTGGAATTTTCCGCCTCAACAGTGGGATAAAAATTGATGTCAATCACATTATCCAGCATCGTGATGGCAGTATGTACTGTAGAAGCTAACAGAGCCTCATCAATTCCCTTTTCAGTAACGTGCTTCTCAAGGTTTATTGACCCCAGATTGCAAACTGCAGTCTCATCAGCTGAAGTGTTCAAGGTTATCTCAGTACATAGATTTGAGCTGTGGATCACACCAACATGATCCTGGGGAGATCGGATGTTGCATGGGTCCTTGAATGTTATCCAGGGGTGCCCGGTCTCAAATAGCATAGAAAGCATTTTCCTCCACAATTTTATAGCGGGTATAACTTTGAAGTGGCGTATCACTCCCTGTTTTGCTTTTTGCTCATACTCGGTATATCTTTCCTCAAATTTCTTTCCATAGATGTGGTGCAGATCAGGTACGTCATCAGGAGAAAACAAAGTCCAATCCTCATTTGCCAGTACCCTCTTCATGAAAAGATCAGGAATCCAATGGGCAGTATTCATGTCGTGGGTGCGGCGCCTTTCATCTCCAGTATTCTTCCTGAGATCAAGGAAATCCTCAATATCCATATGCCATGCCTCGAGATAGGCGCATGTTGCGCCTCTTCGCTTGCCGCTTCGGTTAATTGCCGCAGTTACATCATTGGCGATCTTAAGGAATGGCACGACACCTTGGCTTTCTACATTAGTGGCTTTGATCCACGAGCCGGTTGCCCGTATGTTTGTCCAGTCATTGCCTAAACCGCCTGACCATTTTGACAGCTGGGCATTATCTCCCAAACATTTGAAAATATGTTTCAGGTCATCCATGACTGTAGTTAGATAGCATGAGCTCAGCTGCGGGTGTGTAGTACCCGAATGGAATAAGGTTGGCGTTGAAGACACAAAACGGAGTGTTGACAGCACATTATAGAACTCTATGGCTTTCTCTTCCTTCGCTTTCTCATTTAGTGCCAATCCCATCGCAACTCTCATCCAGAATATCTGGGGAGTTTCCCTTCTTTGATTATCCCATCTGAGGAAGTAGCGTTCGTACAAGGTCTGAATCCCTATATACTGCAACAGATTATCTCGGTCTATGACAATTGCCTTTGCAAGAGTATCAAGATTAAATTCATTCATCTTGGGGTCAAGACGATTTTGTGCGATGCCCTCTCTTATGGTTTTTTTGAAGGCTGTGGTGTATGCACCCTGTAACTCTGGATCTTGGGTAGACAAACCAAAAACCTCTTTATACACACGCTGCAAGAATAACCTGCCTGCAACAGAGTTGTATGCCGGATCTTTCTCGATAAATGCGGTCGCAGCCAATATGAGCGCTTGTTCAAGTTCTTTAGTAGAAATCCCATCAAAAATATTATTAATGACTTCAGCAGTAATCAGACTGACAGATATATCAAGGCCTGATGAAGCCCTCAGCAAGGTCCTTTCAAGTTTTGCCGGATCAAAGATGACTGTACTTCCATCGCGTTTCTTTAGCTTGAGCTTGCCCAATAAAGATTTCTCGATGTCCTGCTTCCTTTTTTCGTCGCGGGCTTTTTTCCTCTCAGCCCTATATAAGATATACTCTTTGGAAACCTCATAGAGTCCATTTTTCACCAAGTGCTTCTCAACAAGGTCCTGGATATTTTCGACATTTGGATAGAAGTCAACAAATCGATCATTGATTTCAGCTACTATGTTGCTTACTATATTGTCAACAGTTTCTGATGGGATCTTGGTGCCGATTGCCCGAATTGCTTTTTGTATGGCATTTGATATCCTAGATTCATCAAAAAGAACCAATTCGCCTGTTCGTTTGATTACATACATCTCTTGCATTTGTGCCTCTTTTTAGTTATATACAGAAATGGCAGGGAGAAACGCCGCCACAATTTCTAAAAATATATACAGAACACCCCTATTTATACTTTTCGTTTTTTGAAACTATAGGTTGTGTTTTTTTAAGGCTGACCTACTACATATGCCACTTTTGGATGGTAATTCGACCTGCTCTACTTGCCGTACTCGGTCTATTTATTTGGCAATACATCTGCTGATCGACATGGGTGGTAAAGGTATTGCTTTGTTTTGTCCGTTGTCAAGAAGAAGGGTAACCCTATCCAAACATGGAGTATATCAGATATACATTGAATCCAAGAATAACCATTCCAAAGAGTATAGCAAGTATTGTAGTAAATTTCTTATTGACCAGTTCCTTCATTATGTTTTTGTTAGCAGTAAAGATTATGATGGGTATCAATGGAAGCGGAATAAGGAAACTCAAGGCGGTCTGGCTCCAGATCAGAATTTGCAGAGGTTCAATGCCCATCAATATTGCAATTGTTAAAGGAATAACGTTTATGATCCGGGTAATCAGCCTTCTAACCCATATATTTATCCTGAATCCGGTAAGGCCATCCATAACAGCCTGCCCCGCAAGGGTACCAGTAACTGATGAAGAGATACCTGCAGAGAGCAGCGCAAGAGCAAAAACTAAGGCAGCAAACTTACCAAAGAGAGGTATTAAAGTCGCATGGGCGCCTTCCAGAGTCGCAACTGCACCTACGTTGTAGAAAGCAGCTGCGGCCATTATCAACATGGCAGCATTGATACATCCTGCAACAGTAAGCGCAATGGTATTATCGATCCTATGATAATGCAGGGCTTGGCTTTTTGTCAGTTCTGTGTGGTCTTTCATCTTATTTTTTATAAGCCATGAATGGATAAACAATGCGTGGGGCATGACTGTTGCACCAATGATACCCACTGCTATCAGGGCGCTCTGAGGTGTAAGTATGGGAGTTACTGAATGTATAACTATGGATGTAAAATCAGGCTTTGATATAAACACTTCATACACGAACCCAAGGCCTATAATACCAACAAAACCAATAAAAGCCTGTTCTAATACCCTAAATCGCTTTCTGATGAGGAAAAGTATCACGAGGACATCTGCCATTGCTATGTAAGTTCCCCATAAGAGAGGTATGCCAAACAACAATTGTAATGCGACGACTATGCCTAAGAATTCAGCAAGGTCTGTTGCTAAGATGGCTATCTCGGACAGTAGCCAATAACCGATGACTAAGGCTTTATTCCTTACTTTTTCCTTGATCAGTTCGGGGAGTGAATGACCTGCCAACCCCAGCTTGCCTGACAGATATTGAAAGAGCATGGCCATGCCAGATGCCATCCAAATAACCCATAAAAGGTCGTAGTTGAAGGTTGAGCCACCGCCTATGTTTGTTCCCCAGTTTCCTGGATCTATGTAAGCAACACTCACTATCAGGCCTGAGCCCATAAAGGACAATAGCTTTGCATGCCTCTTCAGAAATTGCTTCATCTTATCTTTTCACCATGCGGACAATATTTTGGATTTTTGAGAAAACTTCTTAATTTCTTGATGCTTTTGTCTGAGAAGGCATGTTCGAGCTTGTCAGCCTCACTATGAATCTCGAATTGCCTCAAGCCTAAAACATCATGGAGGAACACTTCAATAAGCCTGTGTTTTTCTGTCAGGTTTTGAGCTATTAGCCTGCCTTTCTTGGTGAGGCCTATGCCATATTTCTTAGTAACTATCGACTGCATCTCCAGCTTGTGAATTCTCTCTGAGACCGTAGATTTCGCCAGAGACAAATGATGCGCTATGTCCACTTCCCGCACTGCACGGTCCAGCCGGCTGCCCAAGATATAGATAGCCCTGACATAGTCCTCTCTGGTAGGATTCATAAAAGTTCGTACCTACGAACTTATTTATAAATGTTTTGATTTTAGGAAACTTTAATAAAGAAACCAGATTACATAAAAGCAATGATTGAATACCTGTCACTCATCATCGGCCTTGCGCTCTTGTACAAGGGCGCTGACTGGCTGGTGGAAGGCGCATCAGCGCTGGCTAAGCGGCTGGGAATTTCTGCCTTAGTGATCGGACTCACTATTGTGGCCTTTGGCACTTCGATGCCTGAGCTTATCGTGAATATCTTCGCATCCATCCAGGGCAAGGCAGATGTGTCATTTGGGAACATTATTGGCAGCAATATATTCAACATACTCTTTATTTTGGGGATAGCGGGCTTACTTACTCCCCTCACGGTGCAAAAATCCACAGTAAGGAAAGAAATTCCTTTGGGTATGGTTGCCGTTATAGTTTTGTTCATCATGTCGAATAAGGCATTATTTAACAGCAACTTTCAAAATACTCTGACCAAAACTGATGGGATTATATTACTCTTGTTCTTCGCGCTTTTCCTGCTATATATTTTTAATTTGCTGAAGCATTCAGCTAAAAATGAAACCTTAGATATCAAAAAATATTCAAGCTTAAAACTCTTCTTTCTTATCACCGGAGGTTTAATCGCACTATTTATTGGAGGGAAATTTACGGTGGATGGTGCTGTGTCTATCGCAAGACAATTAGGCGTAAGTGAACTTTTGATATCTGCAACCATCATTGCTGGGGGAACTTCCCTGCCTGAATTAGTCACTTCAATAGTAGCTGCCATAAGAAAAGAGATGGATATTTCAGTAGGGAATATTGTCGGATCAAATATCTTTAACATATTCTTTATTATGGGGATAAGTGTAGTCATAGCTCCATTGCCTGCTCCGTTAGGGATCAATATGGATTTCTTGGTACTCGGTATTACCACGCTTTTGCTGTACCTTTTCATGTACAGCGGCAAACGGCACACATTAGACAGATGGGAAGCAGCTATTTTCTTATTATTATATGCAGCCTACACTACATTAGTTATCTACCGGGGATAAGGAAGAATATAATGGGATGTTAATATGTAGTATAATTATAGCAAAATCAAAGATTTTACGAAGAAGTTTTTATTTACAGACATTTCAGCAACTATCTAAAGAAATACCCAAAAGATTATTTTTTCAAACTTCCTTTTAGTGTTATAAGGGTTTAAACCCCCACCCTTTAGGGTGGGGGGGAGGTCACTTTTTCGTTGTATCGTTAAACGAAACCGAGAACTCTTTTTATACGAAAACTGTCAAATTTTGAGTGTAAAAGGATTATATGCCTAAAATTTTGATTTCCATGACCAAATTTCTTGTATAAAGTGATAAGTGGTTATCCTATCCAAAAACTTTATATACATACTCTATTCCATTTTAAGCGGGAAAAATGGGGGAAGTTGATATAGAGACAATTCCGATTACTTCTAAGTCAGATGCAGATATAGCTGATTTCATAAAAAAGAATTCTTTGGCGCTGAAGGTGTCTGAATGCAGGAAGATAGCTGAGCTTATAGGAAGAAATCCGACACTCACTGAACTGCATATGTTCAACATACAATGGAGCGAGCATTGCAGCTATAAGTCAAGCAAGGAAATTCTTAAATTACTGCCTACCACTGGCCCTACGGTTATGCAGGGACCGCAGGAAGATGCCGGTATCATCAAGTTTGCCAAAGTAAATGGGGAGCAGTATGGCATTGTTATCGGTCATGAATCCCACAACCACCCAAGCCAAGTAGTTCCATATGAGGGCGCTGCCACTGGCATTGGAGGCATCATAAGAGATGTTGCCTGCATGGGAGCCAAGGTTATCGCCACTGCAGATCCATTGCGGTTTGGAAACCCCCATGGAAAGAATAAGAATTATGTCAAGTACATCGCCAATTCTGTTGTCGAAGGCATTGCAGGATATGGCAACCCATTAGGCATACCCAACATTGCCGGAGATATCTACTTTAATGACAGCTTTGATGAAAATTGCCTGGTAAATGTAGTAAGCTTAGGACTTATCAAGGAAAAGGACATAATCCACTCAGCTGCACCAGCAGAAGGATATGATATTGTGATTGTGGGAAAAGCCACTGACAATTCAGGTTTTGGAGGAGCTGCTTTCGCTTCTTTGGTATTGAATGAAGAAGAGGAAGAGTACAATAAAGGAGCGGTGCAGGTTCCGGACCCATTTCTAAAGAATGTTTTGCTAAGGGCTACTTATGCGGTATTCGAAGAATCGAGAAAAAGGGGTATAACTTTAGGATTTAAGGATATGGGGGCAGGAGGCATCATGTGCGCTTCTTCAGAGCTGTGTGATTCTGGAGGATTCGGAGCTGAGATTGAGATAAAGAATATCCATGTATCGATGCAGGGCCTCCCGCCTTATATCATAGCTTGTGGAGAGACTCAGGAGAGGTTTACCTGGATAAGCCCCGAAGAGTTTACGCCGACAATTCTGAAGATCTATAATGAGGATTTTGAGCTCCCTATGGTTGCAGAAGGTGCAAGAGCTTCGGTAATCGGCACGGTCACCAAATCTACTGACTATATAATTCGAGAGAGGGGAAAAAGGGTATGCAATGTGCCTGTCCATGTCCTCACTCAGGGCATACGGTATGCAAGAGAAGCCAAGGCAGTGATACGAACGTATACAGAACCGAATCTGAAAGAGCCTGATTACAAAAAAACAATATTGAAGATACTAAGCCATCCTAATGTGGCTTCAAAGGCTCTTGTCTATAAACATTATGATACTGAAGTTGAAGGCTTAGCTGTGTTCAGACCAGGAGAGGCGGATGCCGGAATACAAGCACCTATTCCAGAAAGCAATGCAGCATTGGCATTGTCTGTTGACCATAATCCAAAATATTCACGGATTGACCCTTATTGGGGAGCTGCCAATGCAGTAGCAGAAGCGATGAGGAATGTGGCAGCAGTTGGTGCAGTGCCTTATGGCATGACAGACTGCCTAAACTTCGGCAATCCCGAGGTACCTGAAGCTTTCAATGATTTTGTGGAGTCTGTCAAAGGCATTTCAGATGCTGCTAGAAAGCTCTGCTGGAAGGGTGACAAGAAAAGCCCTGTCCCTTTTGTGTCAGGCAATGTCAGCTTCTACAACGAGAGTGCCAAAGGAAAGCAGGTTGACCCAAGCCCCATCATTGCCTGTCTGGGATATATGGATGATTATACTAAAGCCATCACCATGCAGATCAAGAAAGCTGATTCCTCCTTGTTCCTTATTGGAGAACGAAAGGATGAATTAGGAGGAAGCGTCTACTATGAGGTACATGGCGAATTGGGGGCTAATGTTCCGAAGATTGACTTCGAAAAAGAAAAAAATGCAATCTATGCTATCATTGATTCGATCGGAAAAGGATTATTATTGAGCTGCCATGACATCTCAGATGGAGGATTGATAACTACCGTCTCTGAAATGATTTTGGGCGGCGAAGCAGATGGAGCCATTGGAGCTGAAATTAGCCTGGATTTCTCAAAATTAAGTCCGGATAAAGTGATATTCTCTGAATCTCCGGGATTTGTCTTCGAGACTAAGAATATAGATGCAGTCCAGAAATTATGTGATAAGTATAATCTAAAGGTTATTGAATTAGGGAAAACAGTTCAAGATAAAAAATTAAAAATAAAGAAGAATGGGAAGGAGTTTATTGAATTGAAAATAGAAGAGCTGAAACAAGCTTGGACATCGGGAATACCTGAGGCAATGAAATAAATGACAAAAATTGCTGTTATCTATTTCCCCGGAACGAATTGCGAACAGGAAACAAAGAGGGCTTGCGAAGCAGCGGGCCTGAAAGCAGATGTTATCAGGTGGAATGCTAAGGAGCTTGAGTCCTATGCAGGCTATATACTTCCCGGAGGATGGAGTTACGAAGATAGGATACGCGCAGGCGTCATAGCATCGAAGGACAGGATACTGGATGCTATAAGGGAAGGTGCAGAGCAGGGCAAAGTTGTCCTGGGTATATGCAATGGATGCCAGATATTGGTGGAATCAGGCATCATCCCTCTTCTTGCTGAGCAGGCACAGATGGCATTAGCCCCCAACATCAACCCATTCATCTCTGGATATTATTGCACCTGGGTTAAAATCAAGAATTCTTCTAAAAAAGAGACTGCCTTCAACTCAGTCATGGAAGATGATGAAGTGCTTTCGATACCAGTAGCGCATGGTGAAGGAAGATTTACAACAAAAGATACTGCCCTTGTCAATGAACTGATAGATCATGATCAACTGTTATTCAGGTACTGTGATGCTGCAGGAAAGATTATCGATAAATTTCCGGTGAACCCGAATGGCTCTATGATCAATATTGCAGGCATCTGCAACAAACAGGGGAATGTGCTGGCCATGATGCCCCATCCTGAGAGGGCTACCTGGCAGCGCCAGGTTCCGACCTATCATGAAGAGGGAGATGGTCCAGGACCAGGAATCAAGATTTTTGAGAGCATAAAGGAGTACCTAAAATGAGCATAGTAGAATTGTTTGTGGGGCTGAAGATACCTGATACGACAGCCATTACCACCTTGCATACTATCGAGAAGATTGGTTATAAAGTAACCAGATTAGAGCGGTTGATCTATTACCGGTTTGATATAGAAGGGGATGGTAAAAAGTTTGCAGAAAAAATCAATAAGACTGATATTTTGGTAAATGTGAACAAGAACACAGCATCCAATGAGCTTAAAAAACGGTTTGCAGCATACCTCCTTATCACTGATTCAGGAGATACCTGCCAAAGCCTGTTGTCCATACTGCAAAACAGACTTTGTTTTAGGGAGATTAAATCAATGCAGAAAGGCATTGTATGGGCTTTGTTTGGCATCGATAGGCAACAAGCTGAAGAAATAGCAAAAAAATTATTATACAATGAGCATTATCAGGAAATGAAGGTGATATGATGAAAGCATTAGTCATGTTTGGTTCAAAATCAGATGCAGACGTGTACAAAAAGATAGCTTCTGAACTTAAAAGACACAAAGTTCAGGTTGATTTAAGAGTGCTATCGGCCCATAGAACTCCCGATGAAGTGGATAAAGCAATCCAGAAAGATGATTTCGATGTGGTTATTGCAGGAGCAGGTTTGAGTGCAGCATTGCCTGGAGTAATAGCTGCAAAGACCCTTAAGCCAGTCATTGGGGTTCCGGTCCATAACAATTATTCTGGATTAGATGCATTGTTGAGCTGCATGCAGATGCCTCCGGGAATTCCGGTCCTGACTGTTGGCGTCAACCAGGCGGAGATTGCGGCACAACAAGCTAGTGCCATGGGAAAAGGCCTGTCTAGGATTATTCTCATTGGAGATAAGAGAGAAAAAGCAGTTGAAAAAGCAGCTGCAACATTGGAAAGACTGGGCGTTGAATTTACCTATGCTGATGCACCAGCTGATGATGCGATAAACATAGTATTCACCTATTTTGATGAGCCTCTTGCCCCCAAAGAAGAGCTTGTCATCTATTGTCCCTTGCTGCCTAAAAAAGATGATACTGCTGAAGCTGCATTGAACATATTGGAGCATTCAAGCCATGGATTATGGGTGGGACTGAATCGAGGAGAGAATGCGGCGATAGCTGCTGCTGAAATTTTGGGTGATTGTACTGACAAACTCTGGGAATTAAGACAGGAAAGCAAGAAAGAAGTGCTAGCAGCTGATAAGGAGGCTCAAAAATGATGTCCGATGAGGATATCAAGAAACAGATGAGTCATACCCTTAAATCAACAGATTTCAAGCTCGGAAAGAAATACAAAGGAAAAGTGCGGGATGTCTACATAACTGATGATAAGGTGTTCTTGATCTCAACAGACAGGCAGTCTGCTTTTGACAGGAATTTGGCTACCATACCTTTCAAGGGCCAGGTTCTGACCCAAACTTCAGCCTTTTGGTTTGAAAACACCCAGGATATTATCCAAAATCATGTCATAGATGTGCCAGATCCCAATGTAGTAGTCTGCAAGAGATTAAAAGTGTTCCCTGTTGAATTTGTGGTCAGAGGCTACATTACTGGCGTAACTTCAACTTCAGCCTGGACCGCCTATGAGAAAGGTGAACGGATATTCTGCGGCAATGTGCTTCCTGAAGGCCTCAAGAAAAATCAGCGGTTTGAAAAGCCCATCATCACCCCTACCACCAAGTCAGAGATCCATGATGAAAAGATATCGGCCGAAGAGATTGTAAAGAAAGGATTAATGACGCAGGAGCAATGGGATTTTGTGTCAGACAAGGTATTGCGGCTTTTTGAAAGGGGAACGCGGATTGCGTCTGAAAATGGGCTCATTTTGGTTGACACAAAATATGAATTTGGTTATGATGAGGATGGCAACATATACCTGATAGATGAAATTCATACTCCTGATTCATCCAGATTCTGGATAAAAGATAGCTATCAAGAAAGGATTGCAAAAGGCAATGAGCCTGAGAATATCGACAAAGAGTTTCTCCGTCTTTGGTTCATGGAGCATTGCGATCCCTATAAAGATAAGAAACTTCCGGAAGCCCCTCAAGAGCTAGTAACCGAATTGAGCAAGCGATATATCCAGATGTATGAGATGATAACCGGCAATACTTTTGAAGCTGAGGTAAGAGATGTGCATCAGCGAATACAGAGGAATCTAAAAGATGCAGGGTACCTTTAAACAAACGGCAATCCGGGCAGCCAAGGCTGCTGGTGGAATTCTTCTTAAGTATTATGGAAGAAAGATTACGAAGAGGCTCAAGGATGGTGACAGTTATGTTTCCCAGGCAGACATCGAAAGCATCAAAAAGATACGCCAGATTATCCTTAGCAAGTTTCCCACCCATAACATGCTTGATGAGGAATTAGCTCAAATCAAAAATAATTCAGAGTATACCTGGATTATAGATCCTTTGGATGGAACTCATAATTTTCTCATTGAAAACCCGCTGTTTGGGGTTTCGATTGCTCTGCAGCACAAAGATGAGATTATACTTGGTGTGGTGTACCTGCCCTGTCTGGATAGGATGTACATAGCTGAGAAGGGAAAGGGAGCTTTTAGAAATGGGAAGAGAATCAATGTAAATAAAAACGATAGGCTTGATAAGTCTATGTTCACTTTTGACGCACGGTTTCGTCATGACACAGACAAAAAGCTTCGGATCATGGGAAAGCTGGCGCACAAAGCCTGGCGTTATAGGGTCTTTGGGGTTGCGGTATATGATACGCTTCTTGTTGCTGAAGGAAGGACAGAGATGCACATTGACTTTGATGTTAATGTTTGGGATTATGCTGCTGTGTACCTCATATTACTTGAATCTGGCGGAATAGTGACTGATCTTTTAGGGAATCCCTGGAAGCCCGGCACCAAAGATTTTATGGCGTCTAACGGAAGGGTGCATGCCGAAGCCTTAAATGTTATTAAATGATGAACATTTATTCTTATTTTTATGGAAAGGTTTATAAATAATGAACATATCTATCCTGGAGAGGTGCATCGGATGGAGCTATCATTAATTTTTACCAAGAAAAATATTGAAATCCTGCGATTATTGGAAAGAGAATCTTTGCACTTACGGGAGATTGCAGAAAAACTGAGGATAAGCCCTGCCAAGGTTCACCAAACAATCCAATTGTTCAAGAAGCATGATTTAGTGCATGAAACCCAGGATAAGAACAGGAAGATAATCAAGCTGAACAAAAGCAATGCATTGCTCCGCAACATCGAAACCCTGATTTCTATGGGAGAATCAGATATCTTTGAATCCATCCCCTTATTTGATACAATTTCTCCGCTTGACTTTAGGTATTACGGCAGGGATGAAGCAATTAGATCAAAGATAAGGCCCTACTTATCAGAAGAAGGATTCATCAGATATTTGGCAAAGACAGAAGCTGCCCTGACATCTGCGTTAGCCAAGAAAAAGATATGTGGGAAGTCCACGGCTGATGAAGTAGCTGCAGCGGCAAAACAGGTTTCTGCACAGGAAGTGTACCTGGAGGAAGACAGGATTAAACATAATATCAGGGCGTTGGCAAACATCATCAGAAAGAAAGTCTCAGATACTGCAAAGCCCTATGTGCATTTCACTTCTACCTCCCATGACATCATCTGCACTGCAGATGCGGCACGATTCAAGGATTTCTCAAATACTGTGTTGATTCCTGCATTAACAGCGCTTGAGCATACCCTGATCAGGCTGGCACTGAGAGAAAAGGATACTCTCCAGATAGGCAGGACCCACGGCCAGCATGCAGAGCCGATAACTTTCGGGTTTGCTATAGCACAGTATGTATCAAGGTTGGGAGCAAGGATCAAGGCTATCCAGAAAACAGCTAACGACCTCAGAGGGAAGATGGCAGGCGCTGTGGGCGCTTATAATGCTTCGTCTTTATTTTTTGATGATCCCGAAGAATTTGAAAAGCTCGTGTTGTCTGAACTGAAGCTGAAACCTTCTCCAATCTCAACGCAGGTTGTGGAAGCAGAGTACATGGCTGACTTCATGCATGCAATAACATCCTGTTTTGGCGTCATTGCAAATCTGGCTGATGACATGAGGCATCTGCAAAGATCTGAGATAGCTGAGATTGCGGAGGCGTTTGGGGCTCAGCAGGTAGGATCATCCACCATGCCGCACAAGAGAAATCCCATAAACTTTGAAAATGTCAAATCGATGTGGAAGGAATTCATGCCAAGGATGTCAACCTTGTACATGGATCAGATATGCGAACATCAGAGAGATCTTACAAACTCGGCAACTTCCAGATTTGTACCTGAAATACTAGCCGGATTATTTGTCTCAATCATACGAATTGACAAGACAATGTCGAAGTTGGTTGTTGACAAAATCAACCTGAAGAAAAACTTTGACCTGAACAAAGACATGATAACTGCCGAACCGGCCTATATCTTATTAGCAGCCCACAATCATCCTGATGCACATGAGGCTGTGAGGGAATTGACATTGAAGTCCCAACAAACCGGAAAGCATTTTGGGGAATTGCTGTTCAAGGATGCTTCATTAAAACCTTATATTGCCCGGTTCAGCAAAAAGCAGATTGAAATACTCAAGAGTCCTGAAAACTATGCCGGCATTGCGTCAAAAAAGGCTGAAAAGATCTGCAGTTTTTGGAAGAAAGAACTAAAGATTACCTAGTAGCAGAATTAAATAGGGCCAGATGGATGCTTAATACCCCCCGCGGCAAAGAAAAAGGTTTGTGTAACAAATAGGTTAGCCATCCGAATTTCGAGTTTTAAGTTTCTTAGAGATGTTCAAAACTGACTTTCTGGTTATCGGAATATTTATAAACAACATATATTACAAACGTGTTATGGATTACCAAGAAAAAGAGAGCAATGCAGTAGCAGCAATCAAAAAAGCTATCCCTCAGAAACTAAAGAAAGACATGCATCCGCTGTCCGAAGGCAAATTTGCTGAATTATTTCAGAATGATGAAGTGTTTCCAAAGCATTATCTGGCATGCGCCATCGATGGTGTTGGCACAAAACTCATACTAGCCGAGGCAATGAATGTGTATGATACTGTAGGTGTTGATTTGGTGGCGATGTCTGCCAACGATCTTGCGACTTTGGGCAAAGTAAGCCCATTCTTGTTCATAGATTATTTTGCCGTGCAATCCAAACTCCAGGAAAGAGGACTGACCGGAGAGCTCATGAAGGGAATTGTCAAAGGCCTTGAAGCATGCGATGCTGGAGATGTATTACGGAGTTCTATCCATATCAATATCGGTAAGGGAGAGACCGCATCAGTCGATGAACTCATCTCGAGCGCCAAGCCCGGATACGGGTTTGATATTGCCGGCGGCATGATCGGTTTTATCAAGAAAAGTGATGTACCTGCTGCTATTTCGGTTGAAGATAAGATTGTGGCTTTACGGAGTTCGGGACCTCATTCAAATGGGTATACCGATCTACGACTGAATCTTTTGAAAGGAGAATTTGAAACAAGAAAAGAGTTTAAAGGAATGTACAAAGGAAAACACAAACTTGATGAAAAATTTGATGGGTCAACAATCGGAAAGAGATTGTTGGAGCCTACGGCGATATATACCAAAGCTGTTGCAGCCATTGCAAATAAAGTCAAGATGATTGGAGTGAATAATACCGGTTATGGGCTCAAGAATCTCAACAGGGTAAAAGGCTTTAGATTTATCATTGACAATCCACTGGAGCCACAGCCGATATTCGGGCTCATGCAAGAGGATTCAAACTTTTCCGAAAAGGAGATGTACCAAAAATTTAATATGGGTATGGGGTTCTTTATAATTACACCTGATGCTGATACAGCTATCTCCATTGCAGAGAAATATGGCTGCGAAGCCAAAACAGTAGGCAAAGTCTCGAATGGCTCTGGCACTGTGCTGAAAAAAGGCAGAAATGATATCTTGTTTGAAGGGTATTAGCCTCCGCCACCCATAATTGTCTGTGCCAGGTATTTTATGGATGTGGACATCGCTTTCAGGTTTTCCAGAATCAATGCAGTTGATCCACATTCATGACGGTGAATGCACTTCTGTTCTTTGCTTTTCTTGAGTTCGACGTGGTGATGATTATGGTCAGTAAAGAAGGTACTGCACATATTCATGCGAATCCTGCCGTCCTGCTCAATCTTGTAGGCAAGCTCTACATCATTGGTGTAGTATGCTTTCATGACATCAAGATATGCCTGATATAGGTGTTGGTAAATCTTCTTGAGATTTCCTATCTCAATATCACTTAAGCCGGTGGATCCAAGCATGCGCGCAATCCTCTTCTGTCGGTCAGCAACCTTTTCAAGTCTGAGTACTACGAGCTGGTCTGCCTGCAACTGCAATGGTGTTCTTTGAATTGCCTTAGCGTAGCTCGGATTGGAAAATCCTTTCCTAATTACACGATGTGCCAAAAAATGAAGCCGATTCACATCCTGGTCTCTTTGTGCTATGCTCAATGGTTCACATTCCTTTGTCATGCACTTCATCGAATCCTCAATCATGCTTCTCGTAATTATATCCATCCTGCGTATCAAGGTTGGGAGAGAAACTTCCCGAATGTTTATCAAATCCTTCGCCAGAAGCCTACCTGAGGTTTGCTCAAGTATCTCAAGCCCAGCCAAATCATGTAGGATTCTCTTGATTTCTGGCCCTTGCGTCTTGAGGTCAGTGGAAACAACTTCAAGGACATCAAAACAATTCAAATAGGCTGAAATGATCTCTGCCTTAATCCTAGCTATATCCTTGCCATCTGCAGTGATGGTAATCCGCTTCTCTTTACTTTCTATGTCTTGGGTTGGAGGATAGAGCATTATCCCCTCATCTGTTTCTTCAATACCTATCATGTTTCCCTTGGCGAGATTATTCCTGTCTACCCATGACTTTGGAACTGAAACTACAAATGAGCCCTTTCCGAATCCAATCAGCTTTCTGTAATCCATGTTTCTCCCCCCCTTATAATTTATTTAATATTTAAGGTGACATATATGTTATATATGCTTTATACCTCATATACAATAAGTATATATATTTAAATGTTTCTAAATATATTGAAGAGGTGAGGGGGATGATGGAAATGGGTGGAGCCGAGATGATAATAATGCACGACTTCATGCCTGAGTGCTATTGTGGAAGCTGCGGATGCAGACTTGCAAAAGATGCATCAGGCTATCATTGCCCCTTCTGCCACTTCGCCTATGCTCAAAGGAGGGAGGTGATGCCATGAAGCATAATAGATGCATAATGTGTGGGGATCAGATCACGAAGAGCGCACGATTTGACCCATACTTATGCAGGGAATGTGGCTACTTAGGGGAAAGGAACTACCTCTACCTGGACGGTGGATAGGATGGAGATATACATCGATTTAACTGACCGGATGGGAGAATTCAGCGAGAAGTAGGTAGTATCCGGAAAACCTTCCTTTTGCAGTGGGGGCATATGCCCCTCACTGCCTTCTTTCCATTCTTCATAGAATAGGGAGTTGGTTTGGGCACTATCACTTTTTTCTTGCACTTGACGCAGAACGCAGTTACCTCTTTTTTTCCGAATATCCTTCTCAACAAAGAAGTGAACTCATTGATATCTTTCTTAAGATTATAGCGATGAGGAGTAGGCATGGAAATCTTCTCTTCAGCATCCACTACCTTGCTGAGATCCTGTTCACAGTGGTAGCAATAACGCTCATGCTTTGTTAAAGTTCTGCCGCAGTAATGGCATTTGGTCATAAATCAATGACTGGAACTTGGCATTTATTAAGTTTTCTTTAATTAGGACTATGTTTCTGATCTTTAATTCACTTTAACAAAAAGAATCAGCAACAAGGAAACAACTACCATACCAATATAGACAAATTTGTTCCAGTTAAGAATTTTCTTGCCATCAAAGAGGCCAAACGGAATCATATTGAATAAGGCGAGCCAGGTGTTTATAATAAAACCATACTGTACGATGTCAGCAGTTAAACCAGAGAGTGCGGTAAGTTTTCCTACTGCAAGAAAAATTAAGGCTAATATTATATTTGTTGCAGGCCCGGCAGCGCTGATTTTACCGTTTCTAGTTCTACCCACTGGTCCTGAGATCATTACCGCGCCAGGTGCCGCAATCACCATCTTTAAGAAATATGCCATCACGATGGCAAGCATAAGCATATTGTCAAAACTCCTGAATTCTGCGTAGCATCCATAGTGCTTTGCAACAAACCTATGCGCAAGCTCGTGCAGTACAAAACCAGTACCTACGGTAATGATGCTAAGAAGAAAATTCTCACCAAAAGATCTCGGCAGGACAAATGCAAAGGCTATACTTATCGCAATCCATGCTTTAAGTAGGTCAGTCAGCTCCTTTTCAGAGAATAAAGCTTGATTTATTTTTTTGTACATCAAGGAATAAAAGAGAAAATGAAAGTATAAAAGGTTATCTTTTATAGAATGAATAAATTAAATATCAACAAAGACCCTATGCTTTTCCTTTCCTTGCAGCTCTAACAAGATTCGCTTTATTATGGCCTTTTCAGGATCCGGCATGAGCTTGACCCTTTTCTTTATATCAGCAAAATTCTCAAAATCCTTCTCCTTCCTGACTTCGAGCAGTTCCCACATATGTTTCTTGCCCAACCCAGGCAAGAGCTCAAGCTGGTGCATTCGGGTACTAAGCGGCTGCGCCTTGTTGAAGAAAGAAACAAATCGAGGTTCGTTTTTTTCGACCAAGTCCTTTACCACATACTCAAGCTCTTTCTTACCCGTTTCACTGAGCTTTTCATATTCCAGTTTCCCCATTATATGGTGTATTTTATCACGCTTGCCTTCCCCGATATAGACTTCCTCATAGGGTTGCAGATGGATTCCTTTTTTAGGGACGAGTTCGAGAAGGACGAAATGCTCCTTACCTACAGCTTGCGCTATTGCAGTCTTCAGATGGCTTGGCCTCGTGTCAAAGGCATAGCCATGCTGCAGAAAGTCCAATACAATGACGGTCTCTTCTTTTGCGTGTTCCATTTTACAGTTCTGCAACAGCTAACCAATCGTGTATGCATTTCCTCCAGTTATTATCCATCCTGCTGACTTTTTCCTGCATCAGGATGCGGCCCTCCTTGATGGATAGGATGCCGCTCTTTTCCTTCATCAAATGCTTTATCTTTACATCAATCTTATGGCGCAGCAAGCTTTCTTTGCGCAGGCTTTGCATGATCTGCTGCTCTGTTTGGTATGATTTCTTAATCTCAACCAGCAATGCCAACACCGTCGCTATCCAGTAATCGAAATGGGGTCTCTGGATAAGGGATATGCTTAATTTCTGCGGTGGGGGAAGCTTTGCATCCAGATGATACAACAACTCTGTTTGTTTCTGGATTATTGATTCCAGATTTGCAGCGCCTGTTATCTGATCTTCCTCGACCTGTTCCTCCCGTTGCTTGAATTGCGACAACAGCTTATTATCCAAGTGTATAATCTTGTCTATGAGCAGGTATACATTCCGCTCTAACCTATTAAACTCAGGGACCGTGATCCTTGCTTCTGCCAGCTTCCTCGCTTCAGTATGCTTTTGTTTCTTCGCGTATCCCATCTCATCCAAAAATGAGGTGGCATAATAGTGATTTATGCTGACAAGCTTATGCACTACCTTGCGTATGATACCGATGTTGAACCTGAGGGACTCTACTAACTTTTCTTTGGGAATCCGTCCCAGGTTTACACCCACAGTCTTGACCAGCGCACTGCACAGGCCATTTACGAGCTTGTTTTTTTTCCGATCAACAGAGCTGTTAACGTCTTTGATCTGTTTCTCAAAAGCCACTGCATTGAGCCGGTAGCCCTTGACGGTGAAGGATTTGATTGCGCCATTCACCTCGCTCGCAATACTAGCTAAAACATCACCTTTTTTCCCCACCATAAGTATGGAATAAAAACTCTTACATTTATAAATATATTCATTTTGTAAGAAGTTATGCTTTGGTTACGACATCGACAATCTTTTTAAGATTCTCGTTGTTTACACTGATGGGGTATCCCTGCAGAATGACCTTAAGATCATCAACAGAATTTGGTCTTAGGTCGACTATCTTTTTTATATGACTATCTTTCAAGCGAGGCACCTTAAGTTGGGTTATTGCCTCAGAAAGTTCCTTATAATCTTTGGGGATGTCAAAATGATTTAGGTATTCCAGTGTTTTGTTAGCCCTGAAATTAAGCTCCCCGTCCCGCTTCTTTATTCGTTCGAGATGCTCCTTTAATTCAGCACTGCTTATGGGGTTCTCATTTAGGATTCCTGACATTTTATAACCTCTTAAGGTGGACTGGGTGCACAATGACCATTTTCATTTTGTCCCCATCCCTGACCAGTACTTCATAACACTGTCCCCGCTTTTGCTTTACTGTAGCGGTCTTTCCCATGAATCGTGGATTATACATACCTTTCTGCACGGCGGATTCTACTGTCAGCGCCACCTTATCACCCACATTGAAAGTCTGCAAATACCTTGTTAGGCTGATCTTCCCCCGCTGCCGAGCCTCTTTCCTAAATTTGTACCGGGTCTTTCTTCTGTATCCCCCTATTTTTTGCGCCATGAGTCTGAAGAATTTAATTGCTATTTAAAAACTTTGCCATTTCTGTCACCTGGTCATCAGGGAATTTTTATAGTAACTTTACAATAGAAAAGCTTATATAGATGTGGTGCTTGAAAAGCTGTTAATAATGGAGGCATTTTGAATGGCAGGTTTTTTTTCCAAACTACGGGAGAAGTTCAATTCCCCAGAATCGCATGGCGAGGGGGAAGAAGGTTATGTTGAGTTAGGAACAGGGGATGGAGAAGAGCACGCAAAGGTTGTTGTGAGGCCCTTTGCCATCACTGATTTTGAACAGATAAAGCCAATTCTTGATGCATTGCGTGAAGGCCATACCATTGCTTTGATCAACATAAAACCGCTGAAAGACAAAGATTTGGTTGAGCTGAAGCGGGCTATCAACAAGATCAAAAAAACCTGCGATGCCATTGATGGTGATATTGCTGGTTTCGGTGATGACTGGATTGCAGCGACGCCAAGTTTTGCCAAGATACACCGGGAAAAACCAAAACAAGCAAAGCAGCAGACTGTGTCCCAAGTAACTGAGTATAGCGACGACGAAGCATAGGTTTTTTCTATTAGCAGGTTTAATTGTTTTATAATAATCTGTTTTCCTAGAAGATCCATATCAACTCTTCAATGATGTATTGGCCAGTGCTGCAAACCTCTATTTTGAACAGATCCCATTAAAACAAAAACTATAAATAGAGAAATACAAACCTCTCTGCCATGTCTGATTCATTGAGTGGCGAAATATGCCCTATCTGCTCTCAGAAGGCACTCACTCTCATAGAGAGGGAGATCGAGGTTCCTTACTTTGGAAGGATGTCAGCATTTTCTATGACCTGTTCTAACTGCAAGTTCCACAAAGCTGATGTCGAAGCATTGGAACAGCAGGAGCCATGCAAATGGACCTTAGAGGTTTCATCCACCGATGACCTCAAGATACGAATCATTAAGAGCGCTGAAGCTACTGTCAAGATTCCCTATATCACTGAAATTACGCCTGGCACCGGATCAGTAGGTTATGTGTCCAATGTAGAAGGGGTTTTGAAGAGGGTCAAAACCCAGATTGAGTCAGCCAAGGAAGCTGCAGAAGATGCTGATGAGAAAAAGGCTGCCTGGAAATTATCGAAGAAAGTCAACCGGATATTGTGGGGCACTGAAAAATGCAAAATCATCATTGAAGATCCATCCGGCAATTCTGCTATCATCTCTGACAAGGCTAAGAAGGATAAATTAAAGGTCTAGAATTCATCCATCACATTCTTGACTAAATCAGGCATGATCTTCTTTTCTGCTTTTCGTAGGTGCTCCCTGAATGTCGAAAGGGACAAGCCTGCAAACTTTGCCAGATCATTCAGCTCTATATTCCGGGGGAATTCATAATACCCATGCTGGTAGGCTAATTCGATCGCACGCTTTTGATTCTTAGTCAACTGAGGCATGACCTGCGGGAAATACACTTCATTCAACTTGGTGTTTTCCATCCGCAGAATCTTGACGTAGAATTTCTCCTTCTGGAGATTGTCTATGAATTCGCTCAGCAGCTCTTTTTTCCAGCTGCCAATCTCCCACAGTTCATAACCCTGCGTATCCACAATGACCGGCTTGATGAAGAATGTACGGGGATTATAGTGAGTTGAGGGAATCCTATGCTCCAGGGGAATCTTAACCAGAAAGAAGAGAACATTGCCCTCAATCTCCAAGCTCGTTACTCTGGGGTCTTTCCTGATATCGGTAATATATCTCTTGATATCCTCCTCTCTTCCGCTTAATGTCTCAAAATGGGAGAAATAATTAAAAGAATCATCTGAAGACTTGTTAAATGGTACCCCTATGCTCACCACATTGAATTTCTTGCATCTGCTTCCGACTACACAGTCATCATGTTTTATTCTCAGCTTTGCAACCCACATAATTCTTCCTGGGAGTTATAGGTATAAAAATGTTTTGAATGAGGTGTTCCTGTTTTAAGAACAGCTACATTGGTTGGATGTCCTATCCTAGTTTAACGAAATATTTATATAGATGTTTGGCTTACCATACCTTATGGATTCTCCGTATATGAGTAATATCGCTGTACAGCTTATGGTAGAGGCAGAAGACCCTCCTGAGCCAGTCAAGACAGCTGCAGCGTTATTCAATGACCGGAATCCGATGCACAGGCTTGAAGAGATGCTTGATTCAGCGCATATGATAGCCCACATGAACTGGGGGATATATTTCACCAGCAATGACTTCTGGAATTTTGAGATTCCTTTTCTGCATGATCTGGTTGATGAAGATGATAGCTACGCTAGCTATGATACTGGCATTGAAACTCAGGATTACATGCCTGATTTGGATAATGAGGCTCCTGGAGTTTCATACTCAAGTGAACATACGACTGAGACGGAAGCAGAATCTGCTTCTATTGAAGCAGGAGATGATTTAGAAGAGTTGTATCCGCCTGAGCTTGAATTCGACCTTAAATCAGGGATAGAGATTGCTGAACTAGTCTATAGGCTACTCTACAAAGCCTAGGACTTCTTTCTTGTTTTGTATCGTCCTCTTGATTCAACCTTTTCAAACCGTTCCATGACTTTGGCGTAATCTTTTGCTTTCTGATATCCTTTCAGCACTTCCTGGAAAGCATCTTTCAAGGCAAAATGCTTGCTTTCAAGGGCTTGTTTGAGCAGGTGGAGGTCTACTGCCTTATGCTCGGCATTGACGTCAAAGAAGCTCAGGCCAAAGTCTATGAAATAAGTGACATTGCCCTTAACTAGGAAATTAGAGGTCGTCAGATCCCCATGTATTATTCCATTGTTGTGCAGGACAGCAATCTTTTCCCCCAGCTTATTCATCAATTTTCTGTAATTCTTAACATTCAAGATATCCCTGAGCTTTTTTCCTCCAATGAATTCCATCTCAATCTTTTCTAAATCGTCAGTCTTGATTAATCTGGGAGAGGGAAATTCAATCTGTTCTAGCTTTTTCAGGATCTTGGCTTCTCTCTTTGTTCTCGACTTCCGAAGCTTATCGTCAATTTCACTGATGCGGTAATTCTTCTTAATTCTGTCTTTAACCACATTTTTATCTAATAGAATTACTGCTTCTGCACCAGAACCGATTATTCTTTCCATAGATTGTAAAAATAAGAGAGGGTATTTAAACCTTTCAAAAATAAATACCTTTATAAAACAAAAATAGTTTTCCCATGGCATCCAGCCCCGTAGTCTAGTGGTCAAGGATAGGGCCCTCTGGAGGCAGTGAAAATGATATTCAGCTGCTGCAGACAGGCTCTGACGGCAGTTCGAATCTGCCCGGGGCTATTGTTTCTTTATTAATTCGTCTTTCTCAGCATTTTTTTAAGAAAATCGCCGATCTCGAACACTTCGCTTTTGCCCAACCTGCTCATCTTTTCCTCTCTTTTCTTTAATTCTATTATGTCATTTATCTTTTTGGTCAGAATTCTTTGTATATTGATGGTATAGTCTTCGATTATGGCAGATACCACCTGGTCATGTATCTGTGTTTGATATATCACATAATCTGCCTTACAGTCATACAACTCCATAGATGATTTTAAGGATTTCGCTGCCATAATAACGGTAACCGAGGGATATTTTTTCTTTATTTCGCGTAATATCAATTTGTTTACGTCCTCGTCTGTAATTGAAGAAATTAGAATTTCAAGGTTGACAATCTTATGATTCTCAAAGAAACTGGCGTCGCTCATTGAGCAGTATACAAAGGGGATATCTGCATTCTTCAAGAGAGATATTTTTTCAGGGTCATTCTCAATGACCAGAATAGTCTTGCCCAAGGAGCTTAGCTTGGAGAATATCCCTGCATTTATATCATTATAACCGATTAGCAAGATGTTGCATTCTATATCACTCTTGTCTACCGAAACTTTTCTCGTTATTATCCGGGTATCTAATCTCTGGATTATCTTGCCAATCCTTGCATAAATATTTTGATTGTATTTAATGAAATAGGATGAGGCAATTATTGTCCCTATGACTGCAAGTATGATGACTGTGTTCAGAGTAGGGTTAATGAGATCCAATGATACTCCAGCAGCTATGATGATTATGCCAAATTCGCTTAGATGCCCAAGGTACATGCTTGACGTATAGGATGTCTTAATGTCAAACCCTCTCCATCGTAAGGTCATATAGGTGACCACTGGTTTAAAGAATATACTTAAAACCAAAATTATGAATACATACCACCATTGGTAGTGGGGTATTCCTACATTAATCTTGAAACCTAATCCCACAAAAAACAGCATATTGAAAAAAATTATCAAAGATTTAAGCTTTGTACTTATTTCAATTCGATAAGATGTATTTGCCAGGGTAACTCCTGCTATGAAAGCACCGATTGCTGCTGAGTACCCCAGCATAGGCGAGATAATAACAAAAAGAAAGCAGACTCCTAAACCGACTATAAACAGCAGTTCGGGGTATTTGCTTGAAAATTTCAATAGCGGATTAAGTCCGTATTTGGATAGAATAAAAGCAATTAAGAATAGAATTATCCCAAAGAGCGGCAGCGTTAGAAAACCTGATAAGGAATTATGCTTAAAAGCGTTTAATGCGGTGAGGGATAGTATAGCAATGATGTCCTGGAAGATTAATGTTCCCAGTACGATCTTCCCATGCAAAGTCAGCAAATCCTTTTTGTCTTCCAGCCATTTTGTGGCAACTAATGTGCTGGCAAACATGAAGAATATTCCTAAGTAGACGCTTTCAAAAACAGTGAAACCAAACAGAAGCGATAACCCGAAAGCCACCAAGAAATAAACAATAGATTGTATGATAGAGCTCACTATCACATCCTTTCCGAGCTCATTCAGGCTCTTCAGATTAAATTCGAGGCCCATAAGAAAAAGAAGCAACGTAACTCCTACCTCTGACAACGCCAGGATATACTCGGTATTTATGGAGTCGCTGATCAGAAAAAGTGAAAATAAAAAACCAGAAAGTATGTAACCCAATATGATGGGTTGCCTAAGCAATTTTATAATAAACGAAATGGTAACTACAAATAGGAGCAGGATTCCAAACGTTTCCAGGAAATTCATTAGTTACACCACATCATTTTCAGAATTGGTTGATAGTTTAGCTGTGTGTCTGAAGATTGTCACTGCACTCATTTTGTAAAGTGATAGAACACTAAATGACTCAGAGCCTAAAAAACCGGTCTTTTTTTGCATGCGCATGTACACTACAGGTTGATTTATTAACTTTACGAAATCGGCGATTTGAAAAGGAAGTTAAATTCCACCCGGAAGCCTGAACTAAGGCTGCCAACTTCCAAAGCCACTACTTTCGAAAGTATTAAAAATTAGCTGATTACCAAGTATTTTCCATAGAATAAGGAGCAAAACGTTATAAAACAACCAACAAAGATGATAGATATGGACCCCATTCTTACAGAAATCCAGAAAGCTGAGGAGGCTGCCAGAAAGCACATTGCAGATGCGCACCAGAAGGCAGAATCAGAATTGAGGAAAGCCCGTGAGAAAGCTGTGCATGACACCCAAGTTTCCATGGATGCAATAACCAATGAATCATCAGAACAATTGCATACTATCCTGGAATCATTGGAGAAAGATAAGCAGGTTATTCTTAAGAAAGCCCATCTGCAGGCTGAAGCTCTTGAGAAAAAGGCTGCAGGCAATATGGACAAAGCAGTTGACGCTATCCTGAGGTATTTTGAAGATGCTAGCAGACATGAGTAAAGTGAGGATCATTGTGCCTAAACGTCTTGTGGACAGGCTTATTGAAGAACTTCATGCTGCCAAAGCAATGCATATTGTGGAAGACACTATATCGGGGCCAGGGCAGCCCCTTGCTGCATCTGAAGAAATATCTGATGCCCTTGTAAAGCTCAGGGCCATCGCTGCACAGCTGCGCATCCCGCTCACACCGACTACCCAATATAATGATCTTAAGCTTATCCTTAAGGAATTGTCTGTCCTTATTCCTTTAGTACAAAAAAATACAGACACCATCAAGCAATCAGATGCCAAATTAAAGGAGCTTAGCCAGTTTATAGAAAAGGAGCGTATGCTGCATTCACTCTCACTCAAGAAACAAGACTTATATAACTATGAAAGCATATCCTGCTATATAGGTACTGTGGACAATGTTGAAGCATGCCATGCAGACATTGAACATATAACTAGGAAGTTCAAGCTCACGCATTGCGTATACAATAAGAGGAGTCATATTGCCCTTTTTGCGGAAAAGAATGCTGATGTCAAATCAGTTCTTGCGAACCATGGATTCTCGCCTCTTTTGTTTGATGATCTTCCTGATATAGATTTACAGGCAGCATATGCCGATTCAAAGCATAAGAAAGAGGCAGCAGAGAAAAGACTTGCTCAGATCGCACCGAAATACAAAAATCTTTTGCCTATATACGAAAATACCCTTTCGGATGCCCTTGAAAAAGCCGAGATCCCCCTCCAATTCAGGGAAACAAGCGCTGCCTCCATAGTGTATGGGTTTATCCCTGCTTTAAGTGTATCACAAATTACCGAGAAATTACAAAAAGCCTTTAGAGGCCGCATATATATTGAGTCCATCAAGACTGGCCATCATGAAAAAGTGCCGGTAGAATTAACAAACATACCGCCAGTCAGGAATTTCAAGTTTTTCCTGGACCTTTATTCCCTGCCTAAATACAAGGAAATTGATCCGAGCTGGTTCTTATTCCTAACATTCCCGCTCCTTTTTGGATTCATGCTTGGAGACTGGGGATATGGGATTACTACGCTTTTGATATTCTGGCTGCTAAAGAAAAAGATGCCTCAGATGAAGTCGTTCTTTAATATACTTATATTCTCATCCTGGGCCACTGTCTTCTTTGGCCTTATTTTCGGTGAATTTTTTGGAATTGAGTTCTATCATCCTCTGATCAGCAGGAATCCCGAATTTTCGCTCATGCCGCTAATGATAGTTGCTATCATCATAGGAATTCTACATGTGAATGCGGGTCTTATCGCTGGATTTATCAATGAGTTTAAAGGGCATGGACTGAAGGCTGCTATCTTTAGAAAAGGAGGATGGATGCTCCTTGAAGTAGGAATTGCACTTCTGGCAGCAAGTTACACCCATGTTATTAGCTTGGCCCCCATAGTTGGTTACCTTGTCTTGGCACTGGCAATAACATTTTTGTATAAAGGTGAAGGAGCAACCTCATTGGTTGAGATTCCGGGGATATTCGGAAATATCTTATCCTACGTGAGATTGATGGCAATCGGGCTGTCTTCTGTGGGCCTTGCGTTGGTTGTCAATGATCTTGCTGAGGGTTTCTTTCACTCTGACCTGGCAATAGTTGGAATCATTATACTGGTACTAGGCCATGCTATCAACATAACCCTTGGCTGCCTAGGCAGCTTCTTACACTCACTCAGACTTCATTATGTGGAGCTGTTTACAAAATTCTACCATGGCGGGGGAATCCCATTCAAGCCATTTGGTATGAAAAACGAGATTTAAAACACGGAGGGAAATAAAATGGTAGTAGAAAGCGCAGGCCTTATGGCTCTAGGAGCTGCACTGGCAGTTGGGTTAAGTGCAATTGCAGCAGGAATAGCTGAGAAAGGTATAGGCACAGCCGCAATAGGTGCCATGGCAGAAAAAGAAGAATTGTTTGGTAAGGGATTGATTTTGACAGTCATACCTGAAACATTGGTCATATTCGGACTTGTCATTGCAATCCTTATAATTGGAATGGCTGGATAAGCATGGGACTGGAAGAAGTAAAGAAGGACATCATTGAGAAAGCAGTTAAGGAAGTAATGCGAATTAATTCGGAAACTGAAAAACAGGTACAGACTATTGGAAAGGCTGCTGCGGATCATATCAAAGCAGAGAAAGAGAAGGCTAAGATACACTTCAAAAAGGAAGCAGATAGGCTGACCAGAATTAAGACTGCAGAAGCAACCAGTACAACTGAGCAGATACTGCTTGCCGCAAAGCAAAAGCTTATCCATGAGGCAGTTGAGAAAGCCAAACACCAACTGCGAGCCACTGATTATCCGGTAAAGCTGCTGCAGAAAGCTCAGGCTGAACTTGATGTTGCCAGGGTATACTGCAATCCCCATGATGCAAAGCACATAAAGGGCATTGAGGTTGTAACTAGGGACCTTGACGGGGGCATCATTGCGGAAAATAAGGATGGCACTGTCAGCGTTGACTACAGCTATACAACCTTGCTTGATGTACTCAAGGGTAAATATCTTGCAGAGATTGCAGAGGTGCTGTTCTGATGATCCAGATGGTCGAATCACCCTATGCCTATGTCCGCATCACAGTCATGCGGAGCCTGCTCATACCTTCAGCTCAATACCCAAAACTGATGAAGATGGGACTTTCGGAGATATCCCATTATCTCGGGGAGACCCAATATCGCAAGGAGGTTACAGAGATGGGCCTCACGTACTCAGGCATTGCGCTCATCGAAAAAGCATTACTCCAAAACTTTATACACACCATCATGAAGCTCAAGAGAATTTCCCCAGAAAGCTTCACTCCTTTCATTGACCACTATCTCCTCAAATACGACATCCTTAATCTAAAGACAATCATCAGAGCAAAAATGGCGCATATCCCTACTGAGGAGACCATGAGAATCCTGCAGCCAGCTGGCATCATACGGGAAGACATGGCTAAGTCATTGTTAGGCATGGGCGATGTGGATGAAATCATAAAGTCGCTTCCAGATACCCTAAAAAGATATGGGAAATACTATGCCTCACTCAAGAACAAGTCATTATTTGAGATTGAGAACAGCCTTGACCGATTCTGCTATGATGAATTGCTTTCATTCACTTCTTGTGTACCTATCCAAGGAGAGCATTACAAGCAATTTCTGCTCACGTCCATCCATATCAGCAATCTGCTCACCTTTTTCCGCCTCAAAAAAGCAGGCATGAGCAGCAGTCAGATACAGGAACGACTTTTCTTCACAAAAGATGACATAGAGAACATGCTGTATCGGAGGCTTTTACGCGCTTCTGATGAAGCTATTCCTGAAATTCTGGCTACATCACACTATCGTCATATTTTTAAGAACCTACCTACTATGAAGTCCTTGATCCCTCTCGAGATCCAATTATACAACCATCTCATGAAGAAAGCATTAAGATTCCAGCACCAGAATCCATTGAGCGTCTATTCCATACTCAGTTTTTTGTTTGCTAAAGAAATGGAGATAGCCAACATACGAAAAATCGTCCAAGCAAAGCATTTGGGAGTTGCCATGGAAAAAGTTGAACCGCAATTGGTGATCATTTGAAACAAGTAGCTGTGTTGGGAAGCGAAGCATTTACGCTCGGTTTTCAGCTCGCCGGAATCAGAAAGACCGTGCATGCGCATGATGATGTTTTGGATACCATTCATGTGCTGCGGAAAGATGCTTCAATTGGATTGATCATAGCAGAAGACAAGGTGCTAGCAAGCATAGACAGCCATGATAGAAGTGAGATTGAGGATTGCGTAAGTCCGGTCTTTATCACGCTTTCAACAGAAGCATCCGGCGAAGACATCCGGAAATTGATAATGAAATCTATAGGTGTTGACTTATGGAAGGGTTGAGCAAAATGGAAAATGGAACATTATATCGGATAGCAGGACCGGTGGTCATAGCGCGGGGCATAAAAGCCAACATGTATGACGTCATGAGGGTCGGAAAAGAAAATCTAATGGGTGAAGTGATCCAGATAGATGGCGAGAATGTCATAATCCAGGTTTATGAGGATACTTCGGGGATAAAGCCGGGGGAGCCTGTGATCAATACCGGAAAGCCCTTGTCTGTGGAACTCGGACCAGGGCTGCTCACCAGCATTTATGATGGCATCCAAAGGCCGCTGGAGATTCTCAGGAAGGAACAGGGTGATTACATATTCAGAGGACTTGAAGCTCCAGGACTAAATCAAACAAAGAAATGGGAATTCAAGGCATTGACAAAGAAAGGAGATACAGTCCATGGAGGGACTGTGATTGGAGAAGTTGCAGAGACGCCTGGTTTTGTGCATCGCATAATGGTGCCTCCAGGAGTTTCGGGAACCATTTCCAAGATTTCATCTGGAAGTTTTACCATTAATGATTCTATTGGCGAACTTGACAATGGCACGCTGCTGACTCTCAAACAGGTATGGCCTGTCAGAATTCCAAGGCCGGTTGCCAAGAAACTGGATCCCACAATCCCCCTTATTACTGGCCAAAGGATATTTGATGCTTTGTTTCCATTAGCCAAGGGTGGTGTTGCTGCTATTCCCGGGCCATTCGGCGCAGGAAAAACCGTAACGCAGCAGACTCTTGCAAAATTCTGCGATGCAGATGTCATCGTATATGTCGGTTGTGGCGAGCGAGGAAATGAAATGACAGAAGTGCTGACTGAGTTTCCTGGATTGAAGGACCCTAGAAGTGGAAGACCGCTCATGAATCGGACTATACTTATCGCAAATACATCCAACATGCCAGTTGCTGCGCGTGAAGCGTCTGTCTATACTGGAGTTACCTTGGCAGAATACTACCGGGATATGGGGTATAATGTTGCAATGATGGCTGATTCGACATCCCGCTGGGCTGAAGCGATGAGGGAGATTTCTTCACGTCTTGAAGAGATGCCTGGCGAAGAAGGCTATCCAGCGTACCTGGCTACAAGATTAGCACAGTTTTATGAGCGTGCAGGCAGGGTCGTTCCCCTCAATAAGGCTGGTGAGGGATCTGTCACCATCATAGGAGCTGTCTCTCCTCCGGGTGGAGATTTTTCTGAACCTGTTACACAAAATACATTGAGAGTTACTAAAACATTCTGGGCACTGGATGCTAAGCTTGCTCAGCGGAGGCATTTCCCCAGCATCAATTGGCTTACGAGCTACAGCCTGTATATGAATACGCTGTCACCCTGGTTCGAAAAAGAAGTCGGCAAGGATTATCGTGGCCTGATCGGGCAATGCATGAGCATTTTGCAGGAAGAGGAGAAACTTTTGCAGATTGTGCAACTGGTTGGTTCTGATGCACTTCCGGAAAAACAGCAATTGACTATTGAAGTTGCTAGATTGATACGGGAATTTTTCCTGCAGCAGAATGCCTTCCATGAAGTTGATAGTTTCTGCCAGCTCCCTAAAACTAGGCATATCATGAAAACAATCCTGCTGTTCAAGAGCCTGGGAGAAGAGGCATTGGAAAAAGGCGTCAGGGTGCAGAAGATACTCAGCATAAAGGCAAAGAATGAGATTGCAAACTCCAAATATGAGAAGGATTATGAAACATTGCTCAAAGGTGTTGAAGAAAGCATGAAAAAAGAATTTGCAGGGGTATCACCATGAAAGAATACAAAACAATCACGCGGATAGCAGGACCTTTGATATTTCTTGAGAAGACTGAACCTGTTGGATATGCAGACATCGTTCAAATCAGGCTTGATTCTGGTGAAATCAAGAATGGCCAGGTTCTCGATACTTCAGAAGATTTGGTCGTTGTCCAGATATTTGAAGGAACAGCAGGTATAGGCAAGGATGCCAAAGTAAAGTTTATGGGAGACACGCTGAAGTTAGGTGTTTCTGCAAGCATGCTTGGCAGGATTTTTAATGGGGCAGGAAAACCCATTGACGGCAAAGCAGAGCTTATTCCAGAAAAAAGGATGGACATTATTGGTGCTGCCATCAACCCTTGTTCCAGAGCTTCGCCATCTGATTTCATCCAATCAGGAATTTCGACCATAGATGCTACCAATACCCTCGTCAGGGGACAGAAACTGCCCATATTTTCAGGATCAGGCCTGCCTCATAACGAGATTGCGCTCCAGATGGCCAGACAAGCCAGGGTCTTGGGAAAAGGAGAAAACTTCGTTGTTGTATTTGCCGCCATGGGCATTACCAATGAAGAAGCACAATACTTCATCAAGGACTTCGAAAAGACAGGAGCTCTGTCGAGAGCCATAGTGTTCCTTAATCTGGCAGATGATCCTGCTGTGGAGAGGATCGTGACGCCGCGTATGGCCTTAACTGCAGCAGAATATCTTGCATTTGAGAAAGACTACCATGTTTTAGTTATCTTGACTGACATGACTAACTATTGTGAAAGTCTCCGAGAAATTGGCGCTGCAAGAGAGGAAGTTCCTGGAAGAAGAGGATACCCAGGATATATGTACACTGATCTTGCGCAAATTTATGAACGGGCAGGCGTCATCAAAGGCAAGAAAGGTTCAATCACCCAGATACCCATCCTTACGATGATGGGTGATGATATAACCCATCCGATACCGGATCTCACCGGATACATCACCGAAGGACAGATAGTTTTGTCCAGAGAACTGCACCGCAATGGCATTTATCCGCCTATTGATGTGCTACCCAGCCTCTCAAGACTTATGAACTTAGGCATTGGAGCAACAAAGACAAGGGAAGATCACAAGGCAGTCAGCGATCAGTTGTATGCAGGATATGCAGAAGGCAGGGATCTTCGTGGGCTGGTGGCAATTGTTGGAGAAGAAGCGTTATCCACCCGCGATAAAAGACTGCTACATTTTGCAAAAGCATTTGAGGAGAAATTCGTCACCCAGGGAAGGGATGAAGACAGAGGCATCCTGGACACGCTTCAAATAGGGTGGAATTTGTTCTCGTCAATACCTCCTGAAGAGCTTGGTCGGCTGTCTCCTGAGTTAAAGAAGAAATATTACAAAAGTGCTCCTGCATGAGCTCATCAAGTACACTGAAAAAGAAATTATTGTTAAATTAGCTTAGCTCGTCAAATGGCAGAAAATATTAAACCCACCCGAAGCGAATTGATGGAGCTTAAGAAGCGCATCAAGCTAGCTAAAGATGGGTATAATCTTCTCAAGAAAAAGCGCGACGGCCTTATCCTTGACTTTTTTGAGATCCTTAAGAAGGTAAAGAATCTTCGCAGTGAGATCACTGAAGATTACAAGCAGGCAATCGAAAAGATGAACATGGCGCGCATCATAGAATCTGATCTAAAGATAAAGTCAATAGCCCTGGCTGTGGCACAGATACCTGAAATTGAGGTTGGCCGAAAAAATATCATGGGAGTTGTTGTTCCTTCAATCGGCGAGATACAGCTGCAGAAGTCCGGATTAGAGAGGGGATATGGGGTATACACATCAGCTGCGGTTGATGAAGCTGCTGAAGGATACGAAAAGGTCGTCGAAAAAATTATCAGGGCAGCGGAAGTCGAGGCAAGCATGCGGAAACTTCTGCGGGAAATCGAAAAGACAAAAAGGAGGGTAAATGCACTTGAATTTGAGGTTATCCCCCGTATGGATCATACCAAGGCATTCATCCAGATGCGTCTTCAGGAGGTTGAAAGGGAAAACACGTTCAGGATGAAACGCATCAAGAAAAAGAAAAAATGAAGTTCGTCAAGTGGCTTAAGAAGCCGCAAACCAGATTCTGGCTATTATTTTGGCTCATCAAGCTGGCGATTCTCTTGTTAGGAGCGTATGTGTTCTGGCTTTTCTTAATAAAATATTTGCACTAAACTGTTGTTTGAAAATAGTTATTATAACCTATTTTACCCCATTTTCACCCGCACTCAGTTCCAAAAGCTAATAAGGAGGACACCATTCCATATCAACTGGTGATATACATGAAACTATCTACAAGAGAAGAATTAGAAGCTATGAGTGTTGAACAGGCAGAAAAGTACCATAAGAAACTGCATGAGACTTTTCATAAATCATTATAGGACCTTCTAAAAATGAGTTTGCCATCCCGGAGATTAGTTAGAGTTCTCTTAAATAACCCCATGAATGGAGCTTATCAGAATCCTCATACCATCTGTCTCCAATATCCGTCCGATAGTACATATGGGGAATGATGATATTCTTGATGCGATTATAAGCATGGGCCTGGGCTTGCTTCATCGTTGATCCTGTCCCGCAAACAATCAATACAACACCGGCAGTACCGGTAACCACCCATTCATCATTGACCAGCTTGACGTCCTCGATATGCACCCCATCAGTCGGTTTCGTAAAGTATATCACTGAGTCTTTAGACTTGACTTTGAATGTTTCCTTGTCAGTAAACGGAAATGGAGGCACTACAATCCGTATACCAATCTGGAATCCGCTCTTGACTTTTAATGAGGTTGCGATTCCATTTGCAAGTTCATAGAAGAAAGTGCCGATGCCATTTATCATGCCTTCCTGCTGTATGCTTATAGTTGGATATCCGAAACGGGCAGTGAACTCAAGCGGATAGATGCCGTTGCTGTTCACTATGCAATTGAGGTCTATATAGCCCACATATCCCTCTTCTGCTAGCTTTGCTTCGAACTTTTTCAGGGTGTTGCTGAAAATCTTGTTGGAACCTGACCAATACATGGTAGTTCCCATCTCTCCGGTTGATGGTCCTAAGTTTCCGGGAAATAGCTTTTTGTGCTCAAAATTTACATTGATGGGATACACGAACTCTTTGCCGTTGAAGAAAGCTCCTACTGCCACTTCAACGCCTGAAATTTTCTTCTGAAGCTGGAACTGGGGAATTTTTTTTGCCCATGCTTTCTGGTAGTCATGCAATACCTGGAGCACGTCCTTGCCTACCTCATCTTCTCCGACAAACAACAGGCCCTTAAGGTTCTGCGCCTGGCCTGATGGCTTGATGACATACCTACCAGGATTCTTCTCGACGAATTCTATAGCCTCATCAAAAGAAGTGAAATCAGAATAGGGGATGATAGAAATTCCCACTTTTTTCAGCTCTTCCTGGCCGAAAGCACGGTCATCCTCGAGCTTATCGGTGTAGGGAGTCCCTCCAATCACTTTTTTGCCTTTTTTTCTGAGCTCTGCTGCTATCTTGCCCTGACCAAGCACATCATCAAAGACAATGACATCTGCCCAGTCAACTTCAGGCTCCCAAGAATCAACTTTTGGTACAAAACCGTCAGCCACATCTTTTTCCTCAGCACTCTTTATATAATATTTGACTGCATGGCCTTCCTTAGCGATCTGCCAAGCTATGTCGCCTATTAATCCATCCCAAGAAATAAACAAGAATTTTTTAGGTTCCATAACGTGTTTTTCAACTGATGGAAAATTAGCTCCAGTATTTAAATTTTATTCTTATTGCGGCTCTGTAGAAAGTCTCATTATCATTCGGGTTAGCAGCTTCAAACCCCTCATTCTGAAGTACCATAACTGACATTCTCCGAAGGAGCCATCCCTCTTGTCAGTTCGCTATTTGATTGGATTAGGTTTGACTTAAGGCTGCTAACCTATATTTTCTACAGAGCCTCTTATTGCTAATGCAAGAAAGGATTTTACGTAAGCGAAAAAAATTTTGCAAAAAAAAGAAAAAGATGCTTATTTTGCTTTCTTCAGGTTCTCATTGACCTTATCCCAATTGATTACGTTGAAGAATGCTTCGATGTACTCGGGCCTTCTGTTCTGATATTTCAGATAGTACGCATGCTCCCATACATCAATGCCTACAATAGGCGTTTTTCCCTGACTCAATGGCGAGTCTTGGTTTGGTGTGGAAATTATTTCAAGCTTTCCCTTATTGGCAACAAGCCATGCCCAGCCAGAGCCGAACTGGTTTGCTGCAGCAGCTGAAAACTGCTCCTTGAACTTATCAAAACCGCCAAATGTCTTAGTTATGGCTTTTTCAATCTCACCGCTGCACTTCACATCCTTCTTCAGCAAAGCCCAGAAAAACGAATGGTTCGCATGGCCGCCGCCATGATTCTTTATAGCGGTCCTGATATCTTCAGGTATTGCAGAAAGATCCTTAAGCAGGTCTTCTGCTGGCCTGTTCTGGAGATTTGAGTGCTTTTCCAGCGCTGCATTAAGTTTAGCCACATAGGCAGCATGGTGCTTATCATGATGTATCATCATGGTTTTCTCATCTATGTATGGCTCTAAGGCATTATATGCATATGGCAACTTAGGTACTTCATGTGTCATTTTTCCACCTCTGATAAGAAAATAACCATTAACATTCTTTTTAAAATTATTATTTAAGTATTAAATACTTTCTTTTACGGGTGCTGCTGCGCCTTTCACCCTAAGCTCCTTGATTTCAAGAATCTTGCAGGGATATATCTTGGTAATTTCCTTGGAAAGCGTCTTCTGGAGGTTGCGTGAAAGCAGCTCTTCGATTAGCTTCTCCAATGAACATTTTGCAACCTCTCTTCTGAGAGCTAGCTCAGTTGTTTTTCGCAATGATGCTAATACAGATCGTTTGGTAGCAAAACGGGTGATGATAAACAGCTTAATGATGAGGGTTTGGCCTTCCAAAGATACTACAGAAAAGGTGCTTTCGATCTTCTCTTTGCCCCTCCTCACCAATCGCCTCATGGAAGACGGCACAACCTTATAACCCTGAAATTCGGTTATAGCTTTTCCGTCGGCAAGACTGGTAATCTTAAGGATTATTTCTGTGTTCTGCCGCTTAAAATCTCCGGTCAGGCTCATCAAATTGGCAGTTACGGTCCTTCCAACAACTGTCCCGGATTCCTCAACCGTAACCTGTCCTACAGAAGCATTATTGAACGCCTTAGGCGCAATTATATCTACCCACTTCTTTTTCTTTATCTTAGTCTTATCCTCTACCATTACCTTTGCAGAATTTGTATTTGGTTTATAAAGGTTTTGGTAAGGAAAAAATTTTAAGTGCCTCTGTCTCAGAAGGGTATGGTTTAGCTTTCTTTTGCTGCTTTGATTGGTTGCAATACACATATACCCGCATTATTGCGGTACAAAAAAGTTATATACCAGCCTGACTCAGTGGTTAAAATGAACTTCAAGAACGGGTTAATACCTGCAATAGCTCAGGATTATAAGACTGGGAAGGTACTCATGCTTGCTTATATGAATGAGGAAGCCTGGAAAAAGACATTGGAAACTGGCAAGGTGTGGTATTACAGCAGGTCGAGGAACAAGCTCTGGCTAAAAGGAGAGACCTCGGGAAATGTCCAAAAAGTAAAAGAGATATACATCGATTGTGATGAGGATGCAGTACTGATAAAAATTGAACAAGTAGGCGGCGCAGCATGCCATGAAGGATTCCAGTCATGCTTTTTTAGGAAAGTGGATGGAAAAAATATAAAGATTGTGGGCAGAAAGGTATTTGATCCGCAGAAGGTGTACAAATGATAAAACTAGGCATACCCAAGGGCAGTTTACAGGATAGTACGGTCAAGCTGTTCAAGAAAGCAGGATTCAGCATAGACATCAATGGACGAAGCTATTTTCCTGAGATAGATGATCCTCAGATAGCATGCATGCTCATCAGGGCCCAGGAAATGTCCCGATATGTTGAAGAAGGAGTCCTTGATTGTGGACTAACAGGCAAGGACTGGATTGAGGAAAACAGCTCTGATGTCATTGAAGTTGCAGATCTGGTGTACGCTAAAAGGGGTTTAGGGAAGGTGAAGTGGGTTTTAGCTGCGCCTGAAAACAGCAACATTCGGTCAGTGAAGGATCTGCAGGGAAAACGGATAGCGACTGAGGCAGTCAACCTGACCAAGAAGTATTTGAAAAAGAATAAGGTGGATGCAAAGGTTGAATTCTCATGGGGAGCCACTGAAGTAAAGCCTCCGACACTTGCTGACGCTATTGTGGAGATCACTGAAACCGGCTCAAGTTTGCGTGCCAATAATCTGAAGATAATCGATACACTGTTGGAATCAACTACCAGGCTCATCGCAAACAAGGGGTCATGGAAGGATGCTGCAAAGCAGAAGAAAATAAAAAATATTGCCATGCTGTTGCAAGGAGCTATCAATGCAGAAGAAAAAGTCGGCCTTATGATGAATGTGCGGAAGAAGGATCTTGATAAAGTCCTTAAGGCACTTCCTGCCCTGCAGAAGCCAACCATTTCCGAGCTTTCTGATCCGAGCTGGGTTGATGTGAACACTATTATAGATGAGAAGGTTGTGAGAGACTTGATTCCTCAGCTCAAGGATGCAGGAGCTTCTGGTATTGTTGAATATCCCCTTAACAAGGTAATACCATGATAACAACCTGCAAAGATTTTTCTGTTAAAAACAAAGGCATTGCCCTCAACGACATACTCGTAAGGATAAAACCGGTTGTTTCTGAAGTAAAGACCTTTGGCGATTCGGCAGTGATCAAGTACACTAAATTGTATGATGGTTTTAACCTATCAAAAAATACTATGAAAGTCTCGCCGAAGGAGATCAAGGAAGCGTATGCCAAGACTGATGCTAAGGTGGTACGGGCTCTCTTAGATGCTGCAAAGAATATCCGAAGTTATGCGCAAAAGCAAATGCCTAAATCATGGATGACCACAATCCGGAAAGGGGTTACGGTTGGACAGCAGGTCATTCCGCTGGATAGGGTCGGCTGTTATGTGCCTGCCGGAGCATATCCATTACCTTCTACTGTCCTGATGACAGTCATTCCGGCCAAAGTTGCAGGAGTCAGAGAGATCGTCCTCTGCAGCCCTCCTAAGCCAGGCAACTACGCAATTCTCGTTGCAGCTGATATCGCCGGAGCATCAGCAATCTACAAAGTTGGCGGAGCTCAGGCTATTGCTGCAATGGCGTATGGGACACAGACCATACCTAAGGTGGATAAAATTGTTGGTCCAGGCAACATATATGTTACCGCAGCAAAAAAATTAGTATATGGAGATGTTGGTGTGGATTTCATTGCAGGACCAACTGAAATCATGATATTTGCAGGGAGGGGGGATCCGGCAATGATTGCAGCTGATATGCTGGCACAAGCTGAACACGATAGAATGGCATCAGCAATTTTAGTAACGACCAACAGAAAACTAGCTTCTTCTGTTGAAGCCGAATTGCAGAAACAACTTAGGAAACTACCTACCAAGGATATTGCGGCTGAATCTATACGGAAAAATAGCGCTATCGTTATTGCGCAGAATGTTGACGAAGCCTTTGATTTCATAAATGAAAGAGCTCCCGAGCATCTTGAACTGATGGAAGAGAGATATCTGAGCAAAGTAAAGAATGCCGGTGCCATCTTTGTAGGGAGATACAGCTGTGAGGCAGCAGGAGACTATGCAGCAGGACCGAGCCATGTGCTTCCCACCTTAGGAGCAGCTCGTTATAGAGCTGGATTATCGGTTCTTGATTTTGTCAAGATGCCCTCTGTGCAGAAACTCACTAAGGGAGGATTGGCTGGATTGAAGAAAACTATCTGTGTTATCGCACGAGCTGAAGGGCTCGAAGCCCACGCGAGGTCTGTAGAATCAAGATGATAGAACCAAAGAAGAATGTTACCGAGATGGACGAATACAAGCCGCCTACAAGCGGCAGGAAAGGCCTGCTGAGGCTTGATTTCAATGAGAATACGGTAGGACCAAGCCCAAAAGTTCTGGAAGCTTTGAGAAATCTCAGGGATGAGGATATTGCATCATATCCAGAATATTCTAAATTACGTGCTACCCTGGCTGGATATCTTGGTAAGCCGGTTGAACAGGTTTTGACTACCAATGCAACTGATGAAGCTATCTCAGTCATAATGCAGACCTATGTGGGCAAAGGGGATGAGGTCATTATTCCGATGCCTACCTTTGCGATGTTCAAGTTCTACGCACAGGTTGCGGCTGCCAAGATTATTGAGGTGTTATACACCCAATCATTTTCTTTCCCTACTCAGAAAGTCTTGAAAAAGATCTCACCTAAGACGAAGTTGGTGATATTGTGCAATCCAAACAATCCCACCGGAACATCTATTACACGGAAAGACATTATTGCCATCCTTGAGAAAGCGCGGAATAGCATCGTGATGATTGATGAGGCTTACAACCAATTCAGCGGCAACAGCTGCTTGGATCTCATTGATACCTATGATAACCTGATCGTCACTCAAACATTCTCCAAGGCTTTTGGCATGGGCGGCTTGCGGTTAGGGTATGTAGTGTCAAATAGCGCAAACATAGCATCTATCGGAAAGGCGCTTTCTCCTTATAGCGTCAACTGCGCTGCTGTTGCTGCAGGCATTGCAGCATTGGGAGATAAGGATTACATCACCTGGTATACTAAAGAGATAGAGAATGGAAAGCGATATGTGCTGGAAGAATTCAAAAAAATGAAAATTAAGACTGTACCATCAGATGCAAATTTCTTTCTGGCAAAGTTTGGCAGCAAAACTAAGGAGGTGGTTGCTCTGCTGCGGGAGAAGGCGGTTTTGGTCAGGGACCGAAGCTCTGATCCCATGCTGGATGGCTATATCAGGATAACTATCGGCACCAAGAATCAGATGAAGCAGTTGGTTGATGCATTGAAAAATGGCAAGTAATGGTCTCCTCCTCATACTTTTAGTTATTGGTTTATTTGCATTGTATTGGGTATTGTTCGGGCAGTGGAGATACAATAAGCAGATGAAAGAATAACTGATGTTTGTCGTTAAAACGTGACTAAAAATATTTCTCGTCTGATATACATATCCAAACTCGAGAATGTTTATAAAGATTCTACACTTCCCAGTCATAACTTTGGGGGAATCTATATGAATAAAAAACTATCATTGGTCATCTTAGGATTAGCATTAGCATCTGTAATTGTAGTAGCCTTAAATGGTTTGAGCCCTGAACAAAGAGAAATATTTAATGAATGCAAGAAAAACTGCTCAACAAACAAGATGCTCGATATGAGAGCATGCAATGATGTCTCATTTGAATGCAGAAATGAATGCAGAGGAGATTGGAAGAATCTATCTCAAATCAACCGGGATACCTTTAATAGCTGTACAGCAGGCTGTGAACTTAATCTATCCTCAAATTTAACCAAACAGGAAAAAAATAATCTTATTCAGGAATGCAGAAGAAATTGTTCTGCTGCGAAAGGCATTGACAGACAGGAATCCTATGCTGATTACAGAAATTGCACCAGAACTTGCCAGGATGATAAATTGAATTGCAAGAAAGCGGCAATTGAGGATTCGTTATCATGTAAGCAGGAGTGTACTGCAATCGCTTCAAATTTCACATCGGGAAATGTATCGATTGAAAAAACTCACTGCCCAAGACCCAGACCTAATGATTGCAGTAATGAAAGCCAACCAGTGTGCAACAATAGAAATATGACCTATATCAATGGGTGTTTTGCTTGTGAAGATAGGAACACCAGCTGGTACGAAGAAGGCTCTTGTGCTTAATCAATAATTTTTTCTTTTTATATATGAAATTGTTGCATAATAGCTAAAATGCTACTCTGTATAAGGTGACATTGAAAAGTGCTTCGCAGGTTGCCATCAGGCTCAGTGCTTGTATCTTCCAGACAAATACTGACATTTCCCGACTGGAGCCTCCCCATTGTCAGTTGGTATTGTTATCTGAGGCACTTCACATAGGATGGCAACCTTTTCGATAGGGCATTACACACGGAACATATTTAAATTAGTACCGGAAAACTAGATTCTATGATAATTAAGCCATTGTGTAAATATTTTAAAAAATGCAATGGGTGCACTGCACAGCATATACCCTACTCACTTCAGCTTGAGAACAAGCGCAACAGAGTGGAGCATGCTACCGGCTCCAAGGATATCAAGGTATATGCAGGCCATGAATACTATTATCGTAACCGCATGGACTTCATAGTCAGCAAGGGCCAGCTTGGGCTAAGGGGGATTAATGGCTTTGTGCAGACTGATGAATGCGTGATTTCAGATAAAAGGATCAATGATCTATTGCAGGAAGCAAGGAATTTTTTTAAAGATAATTTCCCTGATTCAATGCGGTTTGTAGTCATACGGGCAACGAAGACCTGTAGTATCTCTTTTGTATGCAAAGATGCTTCGGCGATGTCCATCATACAGGATTTTGCCAAGATATCAACAGCAGACAATGTGCTGATCGCATATGGTTCTGAAAGCATATCTGATGATTATGTTGTCTTAAAGGGAAGCCCTTACCTGCTAGAAGAGTTTAATGGCATTCCATTTTATTACCATAGCCAATCCTTTTTCCAGAACAATTCAGAAGTTGCCACAATGATGCACCAACACTGCCATACCATCCTCAAGAAGTATGCGCCACAGCCATGCCTGCTTGATGTCTATGGGGGAGTCGGATGCTTTGGCATTTTGAATGCGGATCTTTTCAAAAGTGTAATAATTGTTGAGAATGCTCCCCTGAGTGTGAAGGCAGCGTTCCTCAATATAAAGCATATTTCCAATGGAAGTGTAATAGAAGCTGACGCACGCCAGATAAAAAAGATGCAACATGGTTCAATCGTGATACTAGACCCTCCCCGTTCTGGCATGGACCAGAAAGTAATCCAAGCGTTAAAAGAAGTAAAGCCAAAAGTTATTATATATATCTCGTGCAACATAGTTCAGCTGAAGAAGGACCTGACAAAATTCAAAGAATACAAAATGAAAAGCGTTGCCCTGTTTGATCTTTTCCCGCAGACGCCCCATATAGAAACCATGGTGGAGCTGGCACTGTGAAATACCTCATCGAACACCTGGATCCGAAACTTTTTCCGTGGAGCCTTATCGAATATAAACACCTATCAAAAATGGTGGGAAAAAATAATCTGATTTTCACCAATGTGCGAGAGAAGCATGAAAGATCAAAATTATCTTCTTTTGGTAAAGTGTATGCAGAGCGACTGTCAGAGTTGATCAAGACAGAGCTGAAAGGAAAAAGAATATGCCTGATGGATGCGGGAGCAGGAAAAAAACTTTCCCCTGCAGATACGTTTGATGTCCTTGTCTTTGGCGGCATTTTAGGCGATAATCCTCCCCAGAACAGGACAATGAAGGAGCTTGGATCGCTTGGGCTCCAAACCAGAAATTTAGGGGACAAACAGATGCCGACTGACAATGCGGTCCTGGCAGCTTATCGGATAACGGGGGGCACACCTTTCCAGAAACTTGATTTTGTGGATGAGATCGAAATAGAGATTGATAAGGGAGAATCAATCATACTGCCATTCCGCTATATGGTGGAGCAGGGAAAGATATGCGTCTCAGACGATCTGATCACGTATATAAAAAAGAACGGATTTACCTGATTTCTGAAAAATTTCCAATCATTGTACTGACAAATTGCCGAAAAAAGATTATTTCTGGGCAACCATTAAGAATGCGTAGACTTAAATATATGAATATTTCTTCCTAGGGTATGCACCAAATTGAACTCAATGCTCCTGCAGGAGACCTTGAATCAACCAAGGCGGCAATCTGCTCGGGGGCTGATGCAATCTACTTATCAGGACATCTGTTCAATGCCCGGAAGCTAGCCGGTAACTTCACTAAAGACCAGATAAAAGAAGTAATAGCTCTTGCCCACAACAACAAGGTAAAGGTCTACTTTGCTTTGAATACTCTGGTTTATAACAGGGAAATTGGGAATTGGTTTAAGACTTTGGAGGATGCATATCTTGCAGGAATAGATGCAGTAATCATCCAGGAGCTCTTTTTCGTTCCCTACATCAGAAAGTTCTTTCCAGGGCTCCGGATACATGCATCTACGCAGGCAAGCCTCATGAATTACCATGGTATCAACGCATTCCGGGATTTAGACCAGGTTGTGCTGGCACGGGAATTAACTCTGGATGATATTAGGGAGATACGAAACAGGACTAAGGTAAAACTAGAGATTTTTGTGCATGGCCATCTGTGCATCTCATATTCAGGCCAATGCCTTATCTCTTCGTTCATCGGGAAACGAAGCGGCAATAGGGGGATTTGCGCCAGCAGCTGCCGGAAGCAGTATAACAACGCAGGATACCTGATCAGCCCTAAAGACCTTATGCTGGCGAACTGGGTCGATAAGATAGCCGAGATTGGTGTAGATGCGGTAAAAATAGAGGGCAGAATGAAGAGTGCGGAGTATGTTGCTGCAGCCACAAAGCTATACCGAAAGCAGATTGACAGCCTGCCTTCTGCTTCCAAGGCAAACCAGGCAGACCTAGATAGAGTCAAAATTAACTTCAACCGGGATTTTACCTCTGGCTTTTTTGCAAATAATAAATCAGTCATAGGATCTGATATGCCCATGAATAGGGGAATTTTATTAGGAAAGGTACTAAACGGCAAGCTCCGCATTTACGAGCTTCTTAAGAAGGGAGATGGTGTCGGATTCTGGAATCAGGGCAGCAACCGCATGGAAGGATTTGTAGTAAGCAAGATGCAGGTTAATGGCGTTTTAAATGATTATGCACCGAGGGGGAGCTTGATTAGCATACCATCACGGCATTTCAGGGAAGGTGCATCCGTATTTATTACCTCTCGGAAGCATGAGAAGCAAACATTCGACGTTCCACTTGCTGAATATGAGGTTATAGCTGAAGGGGAGATGGGAAAGCCGCTTGTATTGCGGTGCGGAAATATATCTGTTTCATCCAAATGCAATCTGGAAAAAGCAAAAAATAATCCATTCACCAAGGAGGATCTGCTCAATTACCTCGCAAAATCAAAAAAGGTGGGGATACAATGGAAGCTCCTGTCTTTCTCGGTTGATCCAGCAGCATTCATGCCATTCAGCGAAATCAACCAGATGCGATTGTCTCTCGATGAAGCAGTCATACAGCATATAAACCCTCAGAGGCAATCTAAGCTAGAAGAAATACAGTTTGAGAGCATTGAATGCCATGGAGAACCTAAGTTGATTGTCAAGGTGTATTCATTAGATCAGGTTGAAGAAGCATCTGCACTCGGTCCGTATGCTGTATACTATGATATATTTGCGCCTGACGTGAAGATGGCCCGGAAATTATGCATAGGCACAAAATTTTTCCTGGATACCCCTGTTGTAATGAGTGACGCAGAGGTCATCAGAGCAGGGCATGTAATCCATGAACTTATGCCAGAGGGTATCTGCATCGGGAATTGGGGAATGCTTTCCGTGCCCTTTAAAGGGGAGAAACATGGCAAATATTCCCTCAACACATTCAATGATGCGAGCATTTCTGCTTTGCTGAATAAAGGTATCCTACCCATAATATCTCCGGAGCTTTCGTGCAAAGATGTTCTTGCTCTAAAAAATAAGAACATCATCTATTATGCACATGGGCAAATCCCGGTTATGCATTTCAAAGGCAGGTTTAACTATCCTGATCTTAAAGATGAGAAAGGCTATTCTTTTCCACTGCGGCTTGTCGGCAAGAACACTGAGATGCTCTATTCCAGGCCGATCGCCACTTTTGAAGGTGTCCGGGAATTGCTGCAGGGTGGGATCCGTTATTTCCTCCTTGACTTATCCAAGGATACGAGCACTTTAATTACTGCGTACCAGAATATTATTGAGGAGAAGCAACAGGACATTTCGATGTTAAAAAAAGGGACAACCCAGGGAAATTTTGACAGGGGAGTCGCATGATTTACAAGATTGGGTTACTGGCTATACAAGACAAAAAGTTTCTCATAAACAAAAAGAAATCAGCGCCGCTTTTTCTAATGCCAGGCGGCAAGCCACTGCCTAATGAAAGCGATATAGACTGTATCAAAAGGGAGATTAAGGAAGAACATGGGTGCAAGGTTGATGAAATCTCATGTATCGGCTATTTTGAAGATAAGGCGGTGGGAACTGACACGACAGTAAGGATAAAATTATATTCTGGAAAACTTGTGGGAGATGTCCAGGCTCTGTCAGAGATTGTTGAGTTCAGATGGTTTGGGCAAAAAGATGACACTTCGATACTTTCTCCTGCAATAAAAAACAAGATTTTGCCGTATCTGATTCAAAATAAGGTTATATAATAAGGCAGATATTCTTAACTGCCGTGATCCATGAGTAAATCAAGCGATAATCGTGTTGCATCATCCATAAGTTTTTTAAAGTATTAGTCAGTCTTTCCGGTAAACAGGGGGTTTTATGATGGAAGGAAAAAAAGAACAGAAGAAAGACGATGCTGGAGATATAACACTTCAGAAAAAACATCTGTTGATGGGGGGAGGCATTATTGCAATCATTCTCCTCATTCTTGCAACGAACGGTTTAGATTTTGCTCGACAAGCCTCACCCGTGGTTGCCGAGGTAAATGGGCATACTATAACTGACTCTGAACTCAACCGTAATATTGATTTTGTGTTATTTCAGCAGGGTGTCCCAAAATCCTATGCTGCGTCCGTCTCCAAGAAAGATCTTTTGAATCAGACTATCATACGTGAATTGGTGCTGGAAGAGGCCTTAAATGCAGGCCAGCAAGTGAACACCGCTCAAACAAAAGGCTATTTCGAAAGCCTGATCACTGCTACTGGCAGCGATGTGGATACATTCAAAAAAAGGTTCGAGAATGAAAGCTTTGATTATGAATATTTCATCCAGTTCAACGCAGAACAGGGTGTCATTTCCGGATTTGTTAATCAGACCGTGTATAGCAAAGTCACACTGTGGTCTGAGGAAGCCCTTGAATACTACAACCAAAATATTGATTCGTTCAGGGTTGAGGACCAAATACGGGCAAGCCATATCCTGGTAAGTAATCTAAGTTTTGCTGAAGAGATCATAGACGCCCTGGATGTAGGAGAGAACTTCTCACAGCTTACCCAGAAATATTCCATAGATGGCAGTGCAGCCAGTGGTGGAGACCTCGGTTTTATTGGCAAGGGCATGATGGTTCCGGAGTTTGAGACTGCTGCTTTTGCTCTTGCTGAAGTTGGAGATTATACCTCCGAACCAATCCAGACACAATATGGGTATCACATAATCCAGCTTACTGCAAAAGAAGAAGCGAGAAAATTAAATTTTGATGAAGTGAGAGACCAGATTGAAGAGGCATTGCTGTCTCAGAAAAGAAAGCAGGCATTATCTGAATATGTTGCTGAGTTGCTGTCAAAAGCCGATGTCAAGGTGTATCTTGATGCAGAAGCTTAGATTATCATTTAATTTCTTTTTTTAATTGTGCAGCCTTATCCGTTCTCTTCACATAAAGTCTGGAATGGACAAGTCTCTTTTCGTCGAAGATTAAAGACTAACAGAAATATTTAAAGCTTTTGAAGCGGATATCAAGAGGAGGGGAATTTTTCTACAAACTCAAAAGTTAAATAATCTAAAATCTAGTCTATAAGCCGAAAATAATAAAAATTATTTAAATAAACTGACAAACCAATCAACAAATCTTTCCAAAAAACTTCTTTTTACATTTTCATTAGTCTCTGTTTCGGTAATTTTTTCTTCCACTTCCTGCTCAGCATCTTTAATCTTTCCCTGCATCAATGCTTCGCATCTTTCTCTACCGATAAAATCTCCATCTATTATGCATTTTTCAGGAGGTCCATTATTCTGCCCTTCAATCAGTCCTTTATCAACCAAAGCCGGGCACTTATCTTCTCCAATAAACTTTCCATCTATCATGCATTCTTTTGGAGGCTCATCACCAACTCTTGGCTCCCCGTCTTTTGCAATATCTGCGGGTATACTTTCTTTTTCAATCATCTTTTCAGACTCCATATTAGGGTCTGTTAACGTATACTTTGACTCTTCAGAGCAGCCGCCTTCAATGTTAGGGTGCATTTCATGGAAATGTTCGCAATTAATCGAATTTAGGTTATACAGAGCAACCTTTCTCAATTTTTTTAGGTTGTCAAGGGAAGCCAAATCTCCATAAAATTTAGAACCATCCATTTCTGCATTAGATAAAGACAATTCTTCTAGGTTAGTTAATACGCTTAAGGCAGAGACATCACCACTAATGCCCGCTCCGCTCAAATAAAGTGCTTTTAAGTTAGTCATGTGGCTCAGGCCAGAAAGATTTCCTGAAATGTTTGTGTAAGTCATAGCAAAAGTTTCTAAATTAATGTTTTTGAGGCAGGAAACATCGCCGTGCACTTTAGGGTCAAAGGCTAATTTCAGGCTTTTTAATTTAATTGCTTTGCTAAAATCGCATACATCTCCCTCAACGTCGGGATTTGTATGCAGGCTTAAAACTTTTAGATTGGCTAAATCATTCAAATTTTCAAGATTTCCGGAGATGCCCTGATTATAAAAATCAGCATGCTCTAAGCATATTAATCCTTTTAACTGCCTTAAATCAGTAATAGCTTTTGGGTCAACAATATGCACAAATTTTTCATCAGCATATTCTGATTTTACCCCAGATCCATAATAAAGGGTGCCAAATGTTGTTTTAACGCCGTTATACTCGCAAATTTCCTGCGCAGAAACAAGACTTATCGAAAGGATAAATAGTATTACAATAATGGTTTTATTCATCCATGCTAAAATAATAAAACTACTATAAAAACTATTCTGTCTGGGTGCGTCTAATTTTTAAAAAATTAAATGAAAAATAAAGAGTTAAATTCCCGCTTCCTTTCTTAATATGTCTGCTTTGTCCGTCTTCTCCCAGGTAAAGTCGGGATCATTCCTCCCGAAATGGCCGTAGGCAGCTGTTTTCTTGTAGATCGGACGCTTCAGGTCCAACGCTTCAATGATCGCCTTCGGCCTTAGGTCAAAGACTTTGAGAATAGCCTGCTCAATCTTCTCTTCAGGCACTGTTGCAGTTCCGAATGTGTCAACATTGATGTTGGTCGGCTTTGCAACCCCTATCGCATAGCTTATCTGCACTTCACATTTCTTTGCCAGCCCTGCAGCGACAATGTTTTTGGCTACATACCGGGCCATGTATGCTCCTGAACGGTCCACCTTGGTGGGATCCTTTCCAGAGAAAGCGCCGCCGCCATGCCTGCCGACGCCCCCATAGGTATCCACAATTATCTTCCGACCGGTAACGCCAGTATCCCCTTCCGGTCCTCCAATAACGAATTTTCCAGTCGCATTGATGTGTATATTTGTGTCATCATCAATGAGGCCTTTGCAAATAGGATGTATGACCTGCTTAATAATTTGCTTCTTCAGCTCTTCTTCTTTAGTGCCATCGGTATGCTGCTGGGCAATGACGATGTCAGTTATCTTTACCGGCTTGCCACCCTCATACAAAACAGTAACCTGTGATTTTCCGTCAGGACCTATGTCTTTGATGATGCCCATTTTTCTCACATATGCCATGCGCATGGTCAGCTTGTGCGCAATTATAATCGGCAGGGGCATCAGTTCAGGTGTTTCATCAGTGGCATACCCATACATCATTCCCTGGTCTCCTGCACCCTGATCCTTATCCTCTTTTTCATCAACACCCTGGGCAATGTCAGGGCTCTGGCCATGCACGCTTACCCAGACACCCGCATCTTCATAGTCAATGCCAAATTCAGGATCAGTATATCCGATTTCTTTTAGTGTATTCCTGACTATAAGCTGTACATCAGCATAGGCTTTGGTGGTTATTTCTCCGGCTACGTGCACGGTGCCTGTCGTGGTAAGGCACTCTACAGCAACCCTGCTCTCAGGGTCTTCCCGTATCAGCGCATCAAGGATTGCATCACTTATCTGGTCGCAAATCTTATCAGGATGCCCTTCGGTCACACTTTCGCTGGTTATCTTATATGCCATAGTCCAACCTCCCTAGAATAAGACATTTAAAGATATGATTTAAATAGGTTTGTGACAACAATATTCTGATGGGAATAAGTATAATTCCAAAAGTAATAAATATAAGTTATTAATATTCCACTAAAAATGGCGCTTGAAATAAGTGATATCAAAAAAGTGAGGAAGCAGCTGGAGCTTACCCAGAAGCAGTTGGCGGACAGAGCCCGTGTCTCTCAAAGCCTTATCGCAAAGGTTGAGGCAGGACAGCTTGATCCTACCTACTCTAACGCTCAAAAGATTTTTGAGGCACTAGATGAGTTGAGGGATAGGCAGGAAGCGAAAGCCAGCGATATCATGAATAGCAAGATAATTTCGGTTACACCTTCTGAGAATATAAAAGATGCTATCAAGATGATGAAGAAGTTCAATATCTCCCAGATGCCAGTCATTGAGGACCACAAGAGCATAGGCCTGGTGTCAGAATCGAGCATCTTGGAAGCATTGCTGCATGGCAAGGCTGCCAAAGTTAGGGATGTCATGAGCGAAGCGCCCCCGGTCATATCCGGAAAAACCTCGCTTGCCGTCATCACCGAGTTGTTGAAGTATTTCCCCTTGGTATTGGTTTCTGATGCAGGCAAGCTGACTGGCTTGGTCACTAAGGCAGACTTATTAGCTAAGCTGTATGCGTAATGTTCTTCAACTTTCCAAAAGGGTATATTTTATCAGACACTATATACGCCTCAAAGTTTGAAAGATCACCTTTGAGGAAAGGGCTCAGCAGTCTTTCTTTCAATACATCGGTCCCTTCAGTTACGAGATTAAAGCTTGGCTGGACTATCAAGGTCTTTCCCTTGAACTTACCTTTCAGAAAGCATTTGAATGTCTCCGCACGCCTATTTTCGTAGAGGGTTACTGCAGGATGCTCATGCCCGATGATGATGGTTGTACTTTTTTTTAAGATATTTTCAACGTTTTTATCCAGATTATCGCCATGGATAATGAGCGTTTTTCCAATGGATTCATACTCTTTGACTGTAACATCCCTTTTTCTAGCGATGGGACCCAAGATGTTGTCATGGTTGCCTTTTATAAGGATGACTTCATCACAGTGCTTCTTCAGATAATCCAACAATCTTAAGGTGTGCCTCCATTCCTGGTCAGAAATAACTCCAAACTCATGCTTGATATCCCCATTGATGATGATTTTGCTGAAAGTCCTGGTTCCTATGATGTTCTCAAGCCGCTTCATGGTCTCTTTGAACTGTAATCGGGGTATCAGGATGCCTTGTTTGTTGAGAGCCTCTTCGTACCCAATGTGAGAATCAGCAATAATCAGGATATTCTCCTTCTTAAGAACAAGGGCCAGATCACTAATCGCTATACTCTTCGTCAGGTCCATGCATATCAGGTTTTATGGAACTTATCTCTCAGTTTTTGCGCAACAGAGTCCGGCACCATATCACTGAGATTGCCATTCAAAGAAGCTACTTCTCTTACAATGGAAGCGCTCAGATAGGAGTACATGCCTCTTGTCATAATGCAAACTGTCTCAATCTCAGGACACAACTTACGGTTCATCAGGGCTGTCTGGAATTCAAAATCAAAATCTGAAACAGCGCGCAGGCCTCTCACTAATGCATTTGCCTTCTTCTTCCGGGCAAAGTCAACCAATAGACCGGAGAAATACTCGACTTCCACATTGAATTTTTTAGTACATTCCTTGATCATCTCCGCCCTTTCCTGCACTGAGAATAAATACTTCTTTTCCTTGTTTTCCCCCACTGCTATGATCACCTTATCAAATATCTTGAGCGCTCTCTGTACAATATCCAAGTGCCCATTGGTCACCGGATCAAAGCTTCCGGCATATATTGCAATCTTGCTCACCGCATAGCCTCCATCTGTTTCTGAGTCTGAATCATAGTCCCTGAATTGTCGATAACTATATCAGCGTATTTAAGTTTTTCTTTTTGAGACAGCTGGGACTTCATGATATTTTTGATCTCGGATTGAGTATATTTCTTTTTTTTGCCGAGACGCTGGAGCTGGACTGATTTTTTTATTTTGACGACCAGAATCTTGTCAACAAGATGATGCGCTTTCAGTTCTATCAGCAATGGGGCATCCAAGACAATGTCCTTGTCCTTATTCTTTCCAATAATATTTTCAATTTCTCGGATTATTGCAGGATGCATGATCCTGTTCAGTCTCTTAAGCTGGGAGGGGTCATGGAAGACAATTTGCTTGAGCTTTGACCGATCAATCCTGTTCCCTGAAATAATGCCCTTGCCAAACTCATGCACTACTTTTTTGCGCATGCCTGGTTTCTGCAGAAGGGCATGCCCGATGGTATCTGCATTTATATGCATAAATCCCTTCTTTTTCAATAGGCAGGCTACGGTTGATTTGCCAGAACCGAAAATGCCGGTAACGCCGATTATCATATGGTTTAAGTGTGAAACAGGTTATTTAAATCTTCTGATGGTTATCTTACCAACTATCCCTGATCAGGTAAACCTCCGCCATGCTCACCTAGATGGATTGCATGTACGAGCGCCTAAACAATAAACTTTAAATACTTTTAATCTAATGAGTCTTACGTGCCTAAGGACGCAAAGGAATTGATATATCTTGAAATAGAGCGCTCTCGAATTAATAGGGAAAAGGCAAAGACCGTGCTCGATAAGAGTTTCATGCTGTACTTCGCTTTTTTAGTGGTTGGCATTGTCGGATTCATCTCGGGTTACCTTGATACCCAGATGCTTGCCATCGTTGTCTGGATTGGGATATTCATACTGGTGGTTGGCACCTTGCCCTATGTATTGATAAGCCATCGGGAAGATCAGTTTCTTAAACAAAAAATTGAGGAATATAAATGAAGAATGCTGTTTCTCCGTTGACATCTACAATCATCCTGATAGTATTTGCGGGCTTGCTGGGCCTGGTAGTCATCAGCTGGGGAAGCAGCCAGGTCCAAATTGCGAGCTGTCAGGATACCAGCATTTCGGTCATACAGATACATGGGCAGGATGATGCCTGCTTTACCACAGATTCTATTGAGATTAACCTACTCAACAATGGAAATATTAATATAGATGGAGTGAAAGTTATATTTGTCGGAGAAGAGCTGCAACAGCTTGAAGTGCAACAAAGCATTGCAGCAGGAGATGCAGCTCATGTGTCTGCCAATACCCCGGTTTCGGGGATAAAAAAGGTCATATTGATGCCTAAAGTTGGAAATGAGCTCTGTTCCCAAAAGAGCGTCGGAGTAGATGATTTAAATGCCTGCAATTAAGCTTAAACCGAGAAAAACAGGATTTTTTACCAAAGTCCTTCTTGGCCTTCCGATAGTCTTGAGCCTTAGCTTGATAGGTTATATCCAATATTCTAAGCAAACTGCCCGATTGGAAGGAATTTTTCTCAGCCCACAAAGCGATACCCTGCTCATAGCGCTCCTGGTGTTTACCGTAGGATATGTGCTCTTTGTATCCCTTATGTTCTCAGATGAAATCAAGTCATTTTTTGCCCGGCATGTAAGAAAATAGGCTTTTTCGACTGAGAGAATAGAAAAGTTTATATATAAGTTGTGTGTTTTCTTTATAAAGTTTATTGTAAATAACTCGGGGTGGAGTAGACATATTTACGTGAGGGTGATAGAAAATGGTTCGTGATATGGTCAAAAAGTGTCCCGAATGCGGGGGCATAAATCTTTCTTGGAATAGGGAGAAAGGAGAGATCTCCTGTAAGGATTGCGGTCTTGTTATCGAAGATAAGATGGTGGACTTCACGCAGGAATGGCGTGAGTTTGATTCTGAGGAAGGTGAATCAAAGCGAAGAACTGGCGCTCCGATGACCTATACCCAGTTTGATCAGGGTTTGGGGACAGAAGTTGGCCAGAAATCTGACCTTTTTAAGCTTGGAGATAAGGGAAGAAGCAAGTTTTTTAGGCTCAGGAAATGGCAGTATAGAATCTCTACTGCAATTGAAAGGAATCTGAAATTGGCATTGGCAGAATTGAAAAGAGTAAGCTCTTATCTTAAGCTGCCTAAGTCAGTTGAGGAAGAAGCTGCTCGAATCTATACCCTGGCTGTCCAAAGAGGCCTTGTCAGAGGCAGATCCATGGAATCGGTCGTGGCTGGAGCATTGTATGCTGCATGCAGAAGGCATGATGTCCCTAGAACGCTGGATGAGCTGTCTGAAGCGTCTGGCATCGAAAAAAAAGAGATCGGAAGAACATACCGCTTTGTCACCAGGGAACTGGGAATCACTATCTTGCCTTCAAATCCTGCAGATTATATTGCCCGATTTGCATCGGCATTGAAGCTCACTGCTGAAACCCAGAGCAAGAGCATTGAGATTCTTGAAAAGGCCCAGAAGAAAGAACTGACATCGGGCAGAGGTCCTACTGGTATTGCTGCCGCAGCACTCTATGTGGCTGCACTGATGCATGGCGAAAAACGGACTCAGAGGGAAGTTGCTGATGTTGCAGGTGTCACTGAGGTCACAATCAGAAATAGGTACAAAGAGCTTCTTGAAGAGCTTAAGTTAGAGAAAGACATTAAGAAAGTCAAGAAAAGGAAAAAATAAACCTTGGATCGACCTTTTTATTCACTATTTTTATACCTTCTTTTTTCAACAATCTACTCTTTTCTTTTGAATTCTTTTTTCCTTTGTAACCGCCGATTGTTCCATCACTGTTAATAATCCTGTGGCACGGCACCAGAGGAGCGTGCGGATTATCTCGTAGGGCATTTCCAACAGCTCGGTATGCTTTTGTCCTTAGGGATTTAGCAAGAATTTTGTATGTCGATACCCTGCCGACCGGTATTTTCTTACAGAGATTCCAGACTTTTTGGTTGAAGTTCATCTCTTCCTCCTTGCACGGTTATTATACTTCTTTGTCTGCGCACGGTGATAAGCGCAAAAATTTATTCCTTTAATGGCTTTTTTCTTGCATTTGATGCAGATGCCCTTCTGTATCTTTTCATAGTATCGCTTCTTGCGATACCTGCTGACATGCGCTTTATTCAGGTAGTAGAATTTCTCAAATCGATTCTTAAAGCTCCTTTTTCCAATTAGTCTCCTGATTATTTTGCTTATCACGACAATTGATTATAACGTTAGAATATAAAAATGTTTACTTTAATAAGGATATGATCTTATTTAAATTTTTCTGGGAAACATCCTTTTTGTATTTTTTTGCCGCTGCAATGGATTTTTCCATGTTGACTTTGATGCCCTTCTCTGCTAAACGTCTAGTCATCGAATTGGAGATCAGGTAAGAACTGAATTGGGTCACATTAACCGGCTCTGGAGACTTGTGGCATCTCTCAAAATCTATCAATACCGGCTTTTTTGTTTCAGCAGAAATCAGTATATGCTTATAGGGATGGTGCATCTCTTCCTTGTTTATATGTAATCGGTCCATCCGAAAACACTGGATGAAGACCTGCCTGATTATCCTTTTTATCAGGTTCTTGTTCTTCCGGGAACAGTGCTCAATGAAGAGCGGGAAGAATTCTCCATCAACATAATCATAGACAAAGTAGTCATCTTTCTTGTCATAGAACAACAATGCAGGACCGATCCCCTTTTTATTCAGTATCTTCAGGTATTCAGCCTCATTCTGCATCCTGCCAAAAGCCTCGCTCTGCGGATTTTTTATTTTGATCACTACTTTCTTCTTTCCTTTCAGGCCGGTAAAGAGCATGCCTCTATGGCCCTTCGCCAGATATTCTATGTGATCGACATCCTTAATCTTCATTTTCAATCAGGTAGATATATATCCCCTCAAAAAAACTATTTTCTTTCTCCAATTCCCTGAACTTATAATGCTGTTTATATAAATATTTATCCAAGGTATCCTTGCCTGTTAAAGAAGAGAAAACCAACAAAATCCTTGTTTTTGGCTTGATGTAAAACTTAGCATCATGGAGGAATTTTACGACCAGTTCATATCCATGCTTCCCGCCATCCAGGGCAACATCAGGCGCTTTGGGATCATTGGGAAGATAGGGCGGGTTGAAGATGATAGTGTCAAACTTCATGCCCCGGTACCGCTTATCTCCCTTGAAAACAGAGAAAAGATTTGATTTAAGGAATACAATCTTCTTGTTTATAATAGACTCCCTGCAGTGCCGTATCACAAAGCGATTCACATCCACTGCATACACTTTCACTACTTTCTTAGAATGGGAAGCTTCCACAGCCTGGATGCCTGAGCCTGTCCCCATGTCAAGAACTATCCCTCGGGAATACTGTGCAACGTACTTCTGAAGCAAGAATGAGTCTTCCCGTGGCTCGTACATGGAGTTATATTTGATTACCTATTATTTAAGGCTTTTCAGAAGATCCTTGCTGAAGAATGAGACATTGCTCCTCTCACCAGCCTTGTTGCAAATCTCTATCAAGGCGTTGAGGTGCGGCGCTAATTTTCCTTTTTCATAAATGGCAATCCGTTTCTTTTTATGAAATGCGATGGTAAACTCATTCAAAGTGCCAATCTGGCCATCAAGTATGACCACCACATCAGCGGCATTTATCAGGGGAAGATTCCTATCGGGTATGCCCAGACCGGTGAAGATGAATTCTACACCCTCGTCAAGAGGAAAACCATACTTTGAGGAGTGCTCTTCCTCATCCTTCGCAGGAGAATACGCAACTACGTGGCCGTGTGCAAGCAAAGCGCCTCTTGCAGCTGCATAAGGATACCCTTTACAGCCTCCGGTCAATAATGTATAGTGGTGCTGCGCAATCTCCTTTCCTAAGGATTTAGCTGCTTCCAGAATTTCCGGAGCTGAGCCAGTACCTGAACCACACACTACTATTTTCATCATTATCCTTCTGGCTTAATTAGGCCTATTAATTCTTCTGCCTTCTTTCTAATATCAGATGCATCGTAAATCGCTCTTCCCACAATCGCATGCCAATGGTCTCCTGCAGCTTCAGCGCTCTCTTTGACTGAGCCTCCCTGCGAAATCAATCCAGGGGAATAGAAGATAGGTTTGATGCCCTTATTCTCGAAGAATTCTCTGTATTCCTTGATTTTATCTGGTTTATTGCCAGGAACAACATAATCAGTCACCCCCTGTGATGCTGCGATCTGATAAATCCGTTTGGGGGTATTGCTTTTCAGGAACCCGTTGTCTGATTCAAGGTAGCCTTTATGTGTCATTTCACCGCCAACAATAAGATGGATCTTATATTTTTTAGCTGCCCCAATCCAGGCTTCTTCTGTTATTGGACCTGCCTGTGGAAAGATGATAACTGCATCTACATCTGCTTCTTTGCAAGCTTTCATGAACTTATCTCCGGTATCCGGAATATCGGTCCCAGCCTTCTGATGGTCATATATGATCGGAAGTTTAGTAAGTTTCTTCAGTTCTGAAACAACGTTTGTTAAACCATATCTGATGACTAATTCAAAGCCGACTTTGTAGGCGCCGATGCCTTCAAGACCGGTTGTCTGCTTTACGATCTGCTTGGCTCTCTCCATGGTATCCACATCTAATGCAGGAATGATGGATCTCTTAAGCTTGATCAAAGACATTTTCTTACCTCCTTGATGAATGCTTCAGCATCCTGAGCTAATTCGTCATTTAGGGAATTGAACACGACTTCATCATTGATATCTGCATATTGGTGGGTTAAGATATTCCTCATTTTCTTGGCATCAGTTAATCTTACTGCTAATGGCTTGGGGAGGAGCTTATGTTGCTCAAGCACACTGAAAACAGAATCCTCATCCTCTGAAACTTCCATTTTCTTTACCTGCAAGATCAGATAGGATGCATCGATAATTGCTTGGATTGTTTTTTCAAAGAAGTGCTCACAGGCAGCCTTTGTCCTGATGTCTGATGCGTATTGTTTCAATGAAGAAGGCAACAATTCCTGCAATTGGGAAGAATATTTCAGTATCAAATCCAGTTTGTCTGAGATTTTGCTCATGGAGAGGCCTGCATCATCCTTCTTCTGATCAAATAATCATCATCCTTTAAATACCTTATTGAAAAATCAAGATTGTCAAACTCAGATGACCGGTATAATATCCGATGGTTTGCTGCAATTGCTCTCTTGATCTTCTGAGGCATCACATTAAAAATCTGCACATCAAACTTATCTGGCAGGTCTCTTAAGATTCTGAGCCTGAACTTGGTTGTTTCCTGGGAAGATATCTCTTTATTGAGAACCACACATACATCCACATCAGACCTGATAGAAACGATACCTCCAGCTCTGGATCCAAATAACAGGATTGCCAGCACGTTTTTTGCAAGTTCATCCTGAAGGATAGCAGATACAGCCATGCCTATATATCCTTGATAGTGCTGGCCTTTTTTCAGCTCAAATTCTTTGTCAAAGGGTATCAGTTCCTTGATGAATTGAAGCTTAGGCCTTATATCCCTGCTTAGCCTGTTCTTTTCTGACTGGGTCAAGGTAATGCCTTCTAATTGTTTTATCACTATCTTTAGCTCTTTCTCCCCAAAGATCCTACGTGCCTCCTTGTTGTTTTTTAGCAAATTTCTTAATGACAATATAATCACCATTTAGGTTATAATAACATAGATATAGGTTATATTTAAATGTTTGTATTTATTTCATCAGACACCCATATCCCCTTCCAATAATAAGTTAACAACTCTTGATTCATTCATTTCACTCACTTGAGTACGGAGATTTCTGGTTCAATATTTTAAGTACAAGCTCTCATTTAAATACTAGCCATCATTTCATTATAATCATGGGTCCTACAGCTACAATGGAAAAGAGTACTGCACCACAATTAGATAATGTTAGCCAAAAAGCTCTTTCAAATTTAGAAGATGCAAAAGGTCTTGCAATGGATACAGCACCTACTCCAATTCGTGCTGAAGTTGTTAATTGTATTGATGAATTTATGAAAGATGTTAGATCTGGTAGGGTAGATAATACACAAAGAAGATATTATGCGAATGTCTCTCCAAATGTTCTTGTTAGGGCGGTATTAGCAGAGTATAACTTCCCATATAATAGACCTAGTGATGAAGAGTTCGAACAATAAGAACTTACTTATCAAACAATTCTTGCCTTAAACTAATTTCACAATTTTTCCCGCTGCGCAATAACCTCTTCGCACCCAGAAATTTCGGACTCCTTGCGGAGACATATACCCTCGCTAAAATAAATTCCTAAGAATTCCAACTCTTTGGATTGCTATACCAATCAACCATTACCTTTCTCTCCTCTTTGTTTATGTATCTCTGTTTGACTGCTTCATGGCAAAGACTCTGGAAATCACTCAACCAATAGAGTGGAACATTGATTTTCCTAAACTCATTGTCAGCAAAACGGTAGTTGAATATCGCTACAAGACCAGTCACCGTACCCTTAGATTGTCGGATCGCTTCGCATGCAGCAATCGAACTCTTACCAGAATTGATAGTATCCTCAATGATCATGACTTTAGCGCCAGGCGAAAGCTCCCCCTCGATTTGATTCTGCTTGCCGTGTTCCTTTCTTGAAGGACGTACGTAGATCATCGGCTTATTCATCTTGTCTGCGATTATCGCAGCCCACGGGATCGCACCAGTAGCCACACCAGCTATAACATCACACTTGAGCTCCTTGATTGCCTTCAGGAATGCTTTGAGGATGATTGCTCTCTCTTCAGGATAAGAAAGTACCAGCC
>DATDXC010000001.1:0-22004 GCA_035289425.1 Candidatus Nanoarchaeia archaeon | reverse complement strand
CTTCTGAGCAAACCTTTATAAATGATATATGAACTATCAGCCCATAATGAAACGAACCCATACCTGCGGTGAATTGACCATCCATGACGACAAGAAAAAGGTAGTTCTCGATGGATGGATGCATGCGCGCAGAGACCATGGCGGAATCATTTTTGTTGACTTGCGGGATAGGCAGGGCCTTACGCAAGTAGTTTTTGACCCTAGACATAATCAGCAGACCCATGCTGATGCAGAACGTCTGAGCAGGGAAGATGTGTTGGAGGTTTCAGGAACAGTCAGGCCCAGAGGCAAAGGACTGGAAAATCCGAAATTAAAGACAGGCCAGATCGAGGTTATTGTTGACAAGCTAGTAATTCTAAACAAGGCTGAAATCCCTCCATTAGAGATTGATGAAAGAGCCGATACCAATGAGGATATGAGGCTTAAATACCGTTACTTGGATCTGAGGAAACCTACCATGCAGAAGAATCTTGCAGTACGTCACAAGTTGAACAAGACCATCCGGGATTTCTATGATAGTGAGCATTTCCTCGAGATTGAGACTCCGATGCTTGCCAAATCAACTCCTGAAGGAGCGCGAGATTACTTAGTGCCTTCGCGGGTGCACCCCGGCAAGTTCTATGCACTGCCGCAGTCCCCCCAGCTGTTCAAGCAGCTATTGATGGTTTCCGGATGCGATAGATATTTCCAGATTGCCCGATGCTTCAGGGATGAAGACTTAAGGGCAGACAGGCAGCCAGAATTCACCCAATTGGATGTGGAGATGAGCTTCATTGATGAAGAGGATATATATGCGCTTCATGAAAAGCTTCTCAAAAAAGTCTGGAAGGACCTCCTGAACAAAGAGATAAGTATTCCTTTTCCCAGGATGACATACCAGAAAGCTATGGACAGGTATGGCTCAGACAAGCCAGATATACGTTTCGGTTTAGAGCTTATTGATGTTACCTCCATTGTCCAAAAGTCAGACTTCAAGGTTTTTACTGACAATATAAAATCTGGTGGAGTGGTAAAGGTTATCAATGTCAAAAATTCCCCCTTATCAAGAAAGGATATCGATGAGCTCACCGAATTTGTGAAGATATATGAAGCGAAGGGTCTTGCCTGGATCAAGGTGACAGACAAAGGCATGGAATCTTCCGTAGTTAAGTTTTTCAATGAAAAAGTTCAAAAAGAGCTTGCTGAGGCAACAAAAGCTCAGACAGGAGACCTGCTTTTATTTGTCTCAGACCACAAGCATTTCGTCGTGAATGTCGCATTAGGTAGTCTACGGAATCACTTGGCAAAAAAACTGAATCTTATCAAGCCAGAAACCTATTCATTCCTATGGGTCACTGACTTTCCGCTCGTTGAATTTGATGAGGATGAACAACGCCATGTAGCAGTCCACCATCCATTCACTTCGCCAAAAGAAGAAGATATCCAGCTCCTGGAATCTGAACCAGGGAAAGCCAGGGCAAAAGCGTATGACTGCACCCTCAATGGTGTGGAGATTGGCGGCGGCTCCATAAGAATTCATAGAAGGGATGTGCAGCAGAGAATCTTCAGGCTATTGGGGATATCTGAAAAAGAAGCTGAAGACAAGTTCGGTTTCTTGCTGGAGGCCTTCAAGTATGGGGCGCCTCCTCACGGTGGCATCGCCTTCGGCATTGATAGAATTACTGCAATACTGACAGGTAATGAATCCATAAGGGAAGTGATTGCGTTCCCCAAGACCAAAGCAGCTGAATCGCTGATGGAGGGCTCTCCCTCTACAGTAGCAGACAAACAGTTGAAGGAATTGAACATCAAGTTGGACACCATAAAGAGTGATAAGTAATGTGCGCAGGTGGAACAGTGGGGGGTATCGCAATAATACTTGTTGGGATAGGTCTTATCTGTGGCATAATTCTATTACGGCATAAGCTGAAGATATGGCAATTGATGCTCTCAGCAACATTGATAATTCTCTTGACTGCCAATTTCTATTTCTTTTTCAGTGTGAGTTTCTGCTGATTACCACAAAAGGTATTTAAACAATGGGTTCTTCCAAATTGGTATGAAAATCTGCCTCATCACCAGCAACAAAGGGAAGGTCAAGGAATTCAAGCAGATCCTTGAACCAAAAATAAAAGTAGAGCACATTGAGATGAGCTATCCTGAGATGCGCTCTGACGATCCGAGAGAAATTGCAGAGCTCGCCGCAAAGCAGCTTGCGGATATAATCGGCAAGCCGATTGTGGTTGAGGATTCTGGGTTGTTCATAACAGCTTTGAATGAGTTTCCCGGAACCTGTTCTGCGTATATCCATAAAAGGATAGGGTTGAGAGGCATCCTGGATCTTATGAAAGGAGCCAGAAATAGGGCTGCATACTATAAATCAGCAGTCGGATTCTGTATGCCGGGAAAAGAGCCTTTGAGCTTCTTGGGTATTGAAAAAGGAAAGATCGCTGCAGCAGTGAGGGGCAAGAACGGTTTTGGTCATGATCCAATATTCATCCCTCAAAATAGCGGAAAAACCTATGGGGAGATGGATTTTCCAGAAGAGAAAAAGAAGTTCAGGCGCATGGCTGTCTTAAAGCTGGTTAAGTTCCTGAATAATTGCAAAGAATACCATGATTAAGATTACAATAAAACAGGATGACCTTACAGAGATTTTTGCAGATGCTATCGTAAATCCAGCAAATTCTTATGGGTACATGGGTGGGGGAGTCGCAGCAGCAATCAAGAAAAAAGGCGGCCAAGACATTGAATTAGAAGCGGTAAGCTATGCGCCTATACCATTGGGCCATGCGGTCCTGACTTCAGCAGGAAGATTGCACTGCAAACATGTTATTCATTCTCCGACCATGGAACAACCAGGATCTCTCATTGATATCAACAATGTGAAAGAAGCGACCATGGCTGCATTGCAGTGTGCCGATGAGAATGGATTGAAGAAAATTGCGATGCCAGGCCTAGGAACGGGCATTGGTGGAGTACCTAAAGACAAAGCAGCCAAAGCGATGCTGGAGATTATAGTAAACTTTGAGCCTGAATCGATCGAAGAGATCATTTTAGTAGACCGGGAAGAAGAGATGGTCAAAGCATTCGAAAAAGCATGGAAAGGGTAGCCTTACTGTAGTGATTTCTAAACGATACCTTCTCGCGACCTCCTAGAACTTTTTTAAGGTCATGCATAACTTAATGACTTCATCATTCTCTATTTTCATGAGAAGCTATTTTGAATATATCCGCGCATATCTTTTGATATTTTCATTTGAAGTGTCAACACGAATACCATGTTGTAACCTATAAGCCACCTCTCTATAGAGCTTATATTCCATCATACCATTATGTATACCCAAAATTGTAGCGATACTACCACCTACATAGGGAAAAATATCTCTTGCTTGGACCCCATCAATTGACGATAAAGCAAATACCCCCACTCCCAGACTACAGGTTATTACGCTCTTAGGACTTATTCTTACAAAATTAACTATTTTTTCTAGCATTGTACTTCACCCCAAAAATTTTATGTGTTTAGTACTAATAAGCATAAGATATTTAAGCATTTGTTATTATAATAAATAACAACAATAGAAAGTTTTAAAAATCTCCATTCATTCATATGTGCTATGAATACTGATATATTACAAGAGGTAGGATTAACCAACGCGGAGATTAAAATATATATACATTTACTGGAATTGGGACCAAGTTTAGCTTCAAAATTATCACAAAAATCAAAGGTTGAAAGGGCAGTAACGTACCATATTCTTGAAAAGTTGATTAGAAAGGGGATTGTAAGTTACGTGGTGAGAGAAAATAGAAAATACTTCTCTGCTGCAGAGCCTGAAAAATTAAAAGATTTATTGATAGAAAAAGAAGCCTCTTTGGATGAGTTAATCCCTGAGCTCATAAAACTGAAAAAACCAACTGAGCAACCACTTTCTGTCGAGGTATTTAGGGGAAAAGAGGGATTTAAGACCATTATGGAGGATTTAATAAGGGACAAAAAACCCTATTATATCATTGGCTATACTGGAAAGGGGCCGGACATCGCAAAGTATTGGTATGCACATTGGAATAATCGAAGAATTAAGAATAAGATTTGCAGATATTTGTTGATCCATAAAGGAAATGAAAACATGGAAGCTTTAAAGTACCCTTTAACTAAACTCAGGATTTTGTCTAAAGAAGCAATTCAGGATGCCAAAACCTCTACCATAATATATGGAAAAGATAGGCTAATGCTATTCCTCCCATTAACGGAATTTGCAGGTATTAGAATCATAAATAAAGAAATCTATCAATCTTACAGAGAATATTTTGACATCCTGTGGAAAAAATCTCGAAAATAGACTATGTCCCAGTAAACTATTTAAACAAACCAAGATTTTAAACAACCATGAAAGTTGACAAGGTATTGATAGAGAAAGTGGCTTCCCTGGCCAGGCTGGAATTGACTGAGCAGGAGAAAACAAGATTTGTTCCGCAATTTGAAGAGATTCTGGACGCTTTTTCAAAACTGGATGAAGTCGATACCAAAGATACGAAACCAAGCTTCCATCCGGTTGAGATCAAGAATGCCCTTAGGGAAGATAAAATCCAAGAATCGTTATCGCAGGAGATTGCTCTAAAGAATTCTAAGAATGTTAAAGACGGCTATTTCAAAGGACCGAAGGCGGTATAAAGATGAAGAGAATAATGATAGTATTCTTAATTTTGATGTTAACTGGTTGTTTAAAGAATGAGATCACCATATCTAAGAGTAATGTGGACCAAAATAGTGAAGATGCATCTACACAAATAAAGAATAATGAGGAGGACATAATGCCAGAAAACCCAATAATAGTATTTGAAACAAATCTAGGAAATTTCGAGATTGAACTTAACAAGGAAGCAGCGCCGATCAGCACAGAGAACTTCCTCAGTTATGTTAATGATGGCTTTTATGATGGCCTGATATTCCACAGAGTCATCGAGGGATTCATGGTACAGGGTGGCGGATTTGATAAAGATATGAATGAGAAAGATACCAAAGACCCTATCAAGAACGAAGCTGATAATGGATTGAAGAATGAAAAATATACGATTGCCATGGCACGGACAAATGTAGTTGACTCAGCCACATCCCAGTTTTTCATAAACACCGCTGAAAATGTATTCCTCAACAACGGTGCAAGGGATTTTGGCTATGCGGTTTTTGGAAAAGTTATCTCGGGGACTGATACGATTGATAAGATTGAGGCAGTTCCCACCACTTCAGAAGATATGTTCCAAGACGTGCCAGCAAATCCAGTAATCATAACAAAGGTGTATGTGAAATGAAAAAACAGTTCATCAAAGTTTGTCCCCAATGTGGAAGCACCGACATTGGTCTCCCCATGGGTGGGCTTGATGGAGGTATGCCTATCAGAGATCACTGTAGAAAGTGCGATAATGAAGGCATCTTCCCTGAAGCTGAGGATTCGGAGATAAAATCTTTCAAAAAAAATCTGAAAAATGCAAAACATAATTGAACAAACCAAGGAAATAGACAAGGAATACCATTTCTTTAATGTAATTGCTGATAAAATAGAGGAAAAAGGTTCTGGAAAACTGAAAGATGTTGTCATCTCAGTCAAAGACTGCATCTGCGTCAAGGATATGGAATCAAGAGCCGGCTCCAAAATCCTTGAAGGATATGGGCCAGTCTTCGATGCGACAGTCATTGAAAAAGTAAAGAAAGAAGGCGGCATCATAATCGGGAAGACTGCCCAGGATGCATTTGGTTTTGGATCATTCTCCACCAATGTGGGCATTGGCATGAAAATTCCTTTAAATCCTTTTGACAAAGAAAGATCATGCGGAGGCTCTTCAGGTGGCGCTGCTGGTTTCACCCAAAAAGCTCCCTTTAATCATATTGCGCTTGGTGAAAGTACCGGAGGCAGCATAGTAGCGCCAGCTTCATTCTGTGGAGTGTATGGGCTATGTCCAACATATGGAAGAGTCTCAAGATATGGCCTTATGGATTATGCCAACAGTTTGGACAAGATAGGCCCCATGGCAAAGACAATTGAAGAGATTGCAGTTATATTAGGAATAATTGCCGGCTATGATCACAAAGATAGCACTTCAGTTGATGCCCCCATACCAAACTATTCTGATTTTATAAAAAAAGATATCAAAAACAAGAAGATAGGCATCATCAAGGAAGGATTCGGTCCTGGTGTTGACAAAGAAGTAAAAGAAAAAGTCCTTGCAACCATAAAAGAATTGGAGAAAAAAGGCGCCAAGACAGAAGAAATCTCCTTACCCTTGACAGAGAAATACGGCGTAGCCTGTTACTATCTGATTGCTATGGCAGAAGCTTCTACAAACTTGGCAAAATACTGCGGCATGCGGTATGGGGCTCATGAAAAAGTAGAGGGCAACTTCAATAAATATTTTTCCAGAGTAAGAAGCAGGAATTTCAACGAAGAGAGCAAGAGACGAATTATGATAGGCACCTTCGCCAGAATGGCTGGATACAGGGATGCGTACTACCTTAAAGCTTTGAAAGTAAGAACAAGAATTATTGAGGAATACAAGGCAGCGTTCAAGAAATGCGATATATTGATATCTCCCACAATGCCGATTGTAGCGCCGAAATTCTCTGAAGTCAAGAAATTAACGCCGTTGCAGAATTACATGATGGATATTCTGACAGTGGGGCCAAATCTTGCAGGCCTGCCTCATTTGACCATTCCCGTTGGCTTCAAGGATAAGATGCCAATTGGCTTGATGATGATTGCAGACCATTTTAAGGAAGAGAATTTGATTCAATTTGGAAGTAAAAAATGAACTTTAAATCAGATATTGTCATCGGTTTGGAAATTCACGTAGAAATCAAGACAGATTCCAAGCTATTCTGCGGCTGCAAAAGAGCAGGAGAAAATGAAGAAGCTCCAAACTCAAGATGCTGTCCCATTTGCATAGGTCATCCAGGTTCAAAACCAGTCTTGAATAAGAAAGCGGTTGAATATGCTATTAAATTAGCATTGGCAACTAAATCAAAGATTGCAAACCAGCTCATTTTCTCACGAAAATCATATTTCTACCCTGACATGGCAAAGAATTACCAGATCACCCAATATGAGATTCCCTTAGCAACCGATGGTAAAGTGAAGCTTGAATCAGGAAAAGAGATTGGTTTGACCAGGATTCACATTGAAGAAGATCCTGCAGCATTAGTCCATCCAGCAGGTATGGAAAACTCGCCGTATGTTCTGGTTGATTACAACAGAAGCGGAGACCCATTGTGTGAGATAGTAACCAAGCCCGAGATGACATCTCCGGAAGAAGCAAGAGACTTCATGAAGCAGTTGATCACTATCTTAGAATATTTGGAGATTTTTGATGTTGATTCATGCATCATTAAAGCAGACGCAAATATCTCGATAAAAGAGTCAGGTTATGTAAGAGCTGAGGTCAAGAACATTACCGGCTTCAAAGAGATTGAAAGAGCATTGAAATATGAGACCCAGAGGCAGAAAAAAGATGTTGCTGAAGGAAAGAAATTAAAGCAGGAAACCCGTTCTTGGAATGCAGAAAAGGGCTATTCTTTTTCTTTAAGAACCAAAGAAGTGGAAGAAGAATATGGGTACATCACTGACCCGGATTTGGTACCTATTGACCTTACGCAAGAATGGATTGAAAGAATAAAAAAGACAATGCCGGAATTAGCAGATGAAAAACTGGCGAAATTCACCGACAAGCACAAGATTGCAGCAGATACAGCCAAAATATTGTCCAAGGATAAGGAATTAGCCACTATTTTCGAAAAGGTTGCTGCACACGTAAATCCAGACCTGGCTTCTAAATGGATCAGAAGAGAGCTGCCAAGAGTTCTGAACTACAACAAGAAAAAATTCTCAGAAGTTGAGTTATCGGAAAAAGAACTGATTGATCTGCTGAAGTTGATTGAAACCAAAAGAATAACAGAAACAGTAGGCCAAAAAATATTAGAAAAACTGGTAGAAAAACCATTTGATGTAAATGCATATGTCAAGAAAGAAGGTTTGGAAGCTGTTTCCGATTCAGGAGAGTTGGAAAAATTCTGCAGAGAAGCCATCACTGAAGCACCGCAGGCAGTGGCAGAATTCAAAGCAGGAAAAGAAAAAGCATTAAATTTCCTTGTAGGGATTGTCATGAAGAAAACAAAAGGAAAGGCTTCTCCGCAAGAAGTGAATGGGATTTTAAAAAGGCTAATTCAATAAGATTTTAGAGATATCATCAATAACCCTTTTCTCAAATGTCGCTACAGTCTCTCCTTCCATTTTCGAGGTAGACAGCATCAGCATAACCTCTCTCAATACGCGTGTTTCATCGCTGAAAGGAGAATTTTGGCTCAAATGCTCCTTGATAAGCTTTTCTTCAACCTGTTCGGCATTCGCAGCATCGATTTTAATCTCCTCAAACTCTCTGCTGACTAACGCAGCAGTGTTTTTCATGACAAAATAAGCGCCCTTCTCTTCTAATGCGTGTATGATGTCCTTAAAAGGTATATCAGTTGGTCTGCCTGATGCTAAGGTGCCTGAAATCCTAAGGGTGATGATTGAATCAATGAACTCCTTGCCTCGAATCTCTTCCATGATCTTCTGGTAGGCTTGGTCCGGGGTGAGATGATCGCAGTCAACAGCTATTGGAGAAACATTATGGATTTGTATCGGCTCCCAGGTCAGAACACCATCTTGATAGATGTAGAAGCCACCTCCCTTCAATTCCTCCAGTTCCTTGAAATTATTGGGGAAAAGAGGGCCTGGATAAGCTATAAGCCCATATCCTTCTATGTGCTGATGGGTCACAAAATGAGGATGCCCGCCTGCATAATAATTGAAATTCTTAGGAAGCAGGCTGACAGGATGGGAATCAACTTCAGCCAATCCGTTTGGCTTTAGCTCAGACAATAGGGCATGAAAAAGGAATATCTTAAAGCCTTCTTCTCTCTCAATGCTTCTATCCAAATCTTCATAATAGCTTTTATCAAGGCTTGCTCTCCGTCCTAACATGCCGGTTATTTTCACGCCTGTCTTCGGGTCTACAGTGAAGGAAAGCCTAAGTTTGCCGTCTGCTTCAGTGCCTTTGCATACGTTAACGCAAAGACCGGCATGCTCCAGCACATCCAACATGGTCTTGCCTGATGGGGAAAAATCATGGGAGCCTGGAATAAGATAACAGCGTATGCCAGAATCCTGTAATGACTTCAGCTTGCGGGTTGTCTCTTTGAGTTTGTCAATTCCAGGAACTGAAGTGTTGAATAGATCTCCGGCAATTACCACAAAATCAACTTTCCGTGCTATACATAAGTCAATCGCTTTTTCGAATGCTTCGGTGCTGAGATTGCTTAGCTTCGGATCTCTCCAGCTGCCAATATGGCAATCTGCCAGATGGGCAAACTTCATGAAAGATGCACCCCAGAGAATGCCTTCCGCTGTTTCTTCGCATTCATTTCTATATCCTCGAAGAATGGTATCTTAATCGGTATCGCAAACTTCGAGAAGTTAGAGCTGATGATCGCTTCCCCGGTATCCAACGATGCTATGGTCCTATCATCTTCCCCTAAATCCTGGGCTGCAGATTCAATGATTGCCTGGCGCTCAGGCTTCATCTCAATGCCCAAGATTATCTTGGTATTCATGTTAGCCAGGATTTCCCTCGGTATCAAAGAAGGCAGCTGCGTGATAGCGGTTAGCCCTACCTTAAATTTACGACCTTCACGTGCGATAGTGGAAAAAATATTAGGCCCTTTTTCCAATACTTCTTTGCCCAGAACTCGGGGTGCTTCCTCAAGCACGATGGATATGACTGGCTTGTCCCTTAGTGCCCCTTTTACCTTGTAACTTTTATATTTACGAAATACCTCGCTGCTGACTAGACTTCCAATTAATATCTCTACCTCGCTGGAAAAACCAGACGTGTTTACAATGACGGTCTTGCCTGCTTCCAGTTCTGCGCATATATCCCCAATAGTTGACTCTCCGGCACTAAGTTCAAAAACACCATTACAGAACAATTGATTGTTGACAAAATCAAGGTCAAGCAGCCGTAATACTCTTCGCTTCAGTACGCCTAAAGTATCCTCCTTGAAATTCTGGACCGGTTTTCCCAGGACAATCGCCTCTATCCAGGATTCACCATACTGGGTATAATAGGTTGACAATGCCTCTCGTTGCGCCTGGCTCCATTCCACCACACCATTGAAATGACCTGGCCTGATCCGTTTGAGATTGATCTTTAGTGTCTTCGTGCCAGGCGGCGCATCTCGAGGAGTGTAATACACTAAGCTCTTCTGGGAAGGATGATGCTGAAGCCGCTCATAATATTCATCATGGGGATCCAGGACCAAGATACCGCAATAATCCTTGTCCATGCTGTCCCACAGCATGCAGGTCATCAGGTTTGATTTTCCTTTTCCCGTCGTAGCCGGAATCAGCACATGATGCGAGAATGCCTTGACTGCATCAAGATAAATGGGAACAGAAAGGGTCTTGCTGCCGCTGCGCAGGTTTCCGATAAGTAGGGGATTTGGAGGCCTGGTCAGAAATTGCAGATCAGCCTCAGTAACTTCCCGTATGGGAGAAAAGAAATCAGGAAGGGATTTGCAGATGGCAGCATTCTTGCCCTTAATCATTATCAAGCTCTTCAGCAAGGCTAAGTTATAATTCCTGACCTCCTTATTCATGAACTCTATGTCAGTATTGTCTTCCATAGCCATGCCGGAAATGAGCTCAAGATTCTGCTGGCTAATCTGGCTCCCGAAAAGCAGGTCAAAGACCTGCAAGAGGATTTTCCCATCAGAAGTTTCTGCGATGACCAGTTCTCCCAGCTCCAGTTTCTGGTTAGACTTCTCTCTGGCAATTAGTCTGCCGTATTCTCCTGAAACTATCTGGCCTTTCAAAAAATTACACCTTTTCAATTCTCAAAAGCTGCTCAATTTCCCGAGTGGAGATCGAACAACCATCCAGCTTGACCCCCCAAAGCACAGACTCGAGCAACGTGCGTCTGCCATCAGGCAGGTTTGGTTTAAACCTATCTAACAACCCGAGTTCAAACGCTATGCTGACTAATTCAGAAGACCTTATTAATTTTATGTTTTTGGTGAGATTCCTGAATTTCTTCAGATTTTCCTTATGGGCATCTATCCTGGTATGAAGCTTATGCTGCATTATATTGCGCAGCTTAAGAGGGTCCTCTATCAAAAGCCGAGCAGTCCTCTCATCAAGGACTAATACATCTGCCCCTAACTCAAGACACGCTGCGATAGTGCTCACTTCTCCGGTATGCACAAGCGTCATCCAATTGCTCTTTGCCCGAAAGCAGGAGTTAGCCAGCTCGCACAATTGTTTGGTTTTATCATCGATTCTCTGGCTGTCAACCACCTCAAGAACCCCCGAATCGATGTAATGTATGTTCTGTAAGGCCTCAAACTCAAACCGTCTTATCCTGAGGGGGGTGTCAACCAGCTCTGTCTTGACATCTTTTGTTATACAGAAACTTCCCTTGAACTTATTCTTCAATGGCTCAATGAGCCACAACAGATTATTCAGGGTAAGGCTTATCAGTGGTCCTGAATCAAAGAAAAGCATCTTCATAAGAAAAGCCTCCGAGCCAACTTAAGCCTTTCCCGGACATTAACAATCTCTTCAGGAAGCTCAGAGTAGGTTGTTTTGCCTATGTAGCTTAACAATTCCCACTGGGATATGCCCAATATCTCAGAAGCTCTTCCTACTGATATCCCATGCGCATAGATCTTACCTGCTTTCCTGACCTGGCTCTGGGTGATCAATTCTTCAATGTACATCTTTACTTTAGAATCCAGTGCATGGATGATCTTGAATAAGCCCTTGATGCTGTGCCTATATCCTTCAGTATCCTTGCTTTCGAGATATTCAAGCGCCTGAGTAAGCTTATCAAGGAACGGTTTGTACTGGATGCCTGGATTGCGCTCAAGGATCTTTGACAGAGAATAGATAAGGATTGCCACTGAGATTGAATCCTCATCCTGGAAGATACTGGAATTGTGGATGGTATGGTCGCTCAGCTCTTTAATCTCGGGGATATCTTTCTCTTCCGGTATAAGAAATATTTCCTTAAGTCGTGAAAGGCACTTCAGAATATCTTCTCTGATTATGTCATTCATGACCCCTATTTTAGATTTATAATTATTTAAAGGTATCTGTTTCAACTGCATCATATAACCGTATTTCTTCAGAATAGAAAACTATATAAACAACAGTCCTTCCGATTAAACTCTGGTGGTTTGATGATTCATCTGATAAAAAGGATTCTGAATAAGCTTGTGAGAAATCTCTTCAGGAAGAAGAAGCATATCAAACTTGGTCTCTATGGTCCGCCAAATGGTGGCAAGACAACGCTCGCAAACAAGATTTGCCAGGACTGGCTCGGAGAGGACATGGGCAGCGTCAGCAATATCGCCCATGAAACTAGGGAGATCCAGATAAAGGAACAGGTAAACATCAAATCAGCCAATGGCAGGGAATTAAGCTTTAATCTGGTTGACACGCCCGGTATTGCTACCAAGATTGACTATGAAGACTTTATGAAAGTTGGCATGAAGGAAAAAGAGGCCAAGGTGCGGGCAAAGGAAGCAACCAAAGGCGTTATTGATTCTATAAAATGGTTGGATGAGATGGATACAGTCGTTGTAGTTCTGGATGGTACAAAAGATCCCTACAGCCAAGTCAATATCACTATCATTGGAAACCTGGAAGCCAGGCATATACCGGTCATGATTGTTGCCAATAAGATAGACCTCAAGAAGGCCAAGATCAAGAAAGTGCAGGCAGCCTTCCCCCAGTATGAGGTTATAGGCATATCAGCAAAATATGGAAAGAACATTGATCAGTTTTACGAGAAATTGTTTGACATAACAGCCTGAGGTAAAAAATGTTAACATTACAGTTCATACCCTACAGTGAGATAGAGGAGCTTGGCTCTGCGCGAAGGGTCAAGAAGATTGTAGATATCGCTAAAGAAAACAAGATTGTCTTGCTGGAAGGGAGATTGAAGAAGGAGGAAGAGACTGACCTCATAGCCATTGCCATGGAAGAGATCAACCGGAAGTTCAAGGGCATTGAATTGGCAGTGGTAAATCCACAAAAAAAGAACCAGGTCTTCCTGCGGAAAGTCAAATCACTGGTTGTCAACATGCTTCTGGGGGACAGGCAGGGATTCACAATCATAGGGCCAGCTTCGATTGTCAAGGAAATCAAGAAGGATCCTGACAAGATCGAGCTGTTCACCAAGGAAAAAAGAAAATAAAATGCCACACCAATGCGTCAGATGCGGTACGTTCTATGATGATGGCGCTACTGAAATTCTGAAAGGGTGCAAATGTGGAGCCCGGCTCTTTTTCTACGTCAAGAAAGAGAAGATAGAAGAAGCCAAAAAGGCGCAGGAGAGTGTCCATCTCTCTGTTTCTGAGAAGCAACAGATGGAAAAGGATGTCTTCGAAATCGTCGGATCAGATTATGAGAAAGACGAGCCGGTGGTATTGGACTTGGAGTCAATTAGGATTGCCGGGCCGGGAAAATATGAGCTTGATCTAGTAAGTTTGTTCAAAGGAGAGCCGTTGATATTCAAGCTTGCAGAAGGGAAATACATGGTCGATATCGCCGAAAGCTTCAAGAAATTTACTGACCAGGCAAAAGGAAAGAAATAAACGAAGCTACCCCTCAGCAACACCATAGTCAATCTTGGGGGGTCATATTGAAGAATGGGCTGTTCTGATTATCCGAGGATCATACAATAACCAATGCATCTGTCTTTGTTCTACGGGTTTGAATTTTAGTTTAAAAGTATCTAACCCCTTTGTCTCAGATCCACCTAAATTGGCTCGCTTTACGCCCTTTTCGAATGCTGCCTGAAATAGATGGATCAATATGAATTCTGATAAGAACCTAAATTTATCTCTCAATGCTAAATTGGCATAGACATGTATGGTTTCTCCTGCTCTTTCAGCAAAGTAAAAAGCAGCAGGTCGGTCATCAACATAAAATAGTGAGCTGAAATAATCAACACCAACTGGTTTTACATTTATGATATTAAAATAGTCTTCTGGTAATGAAAAATGCATATCTCTTTCTTCTTGTATACCAAAGAAACCCTTTACGATATCCAACACATCTTGACTGTGTTTTTCAGGATCATAATCCTCAATCCCTAATCTTCCGGAATATTCTCTACGGGCTCTTCTGTGTTTGCGTCTAACATCACAATCAAGATTCAATAAACCCAAAGTTGTCTCTAAATCAATAATCCGTTCTGGGTAGGTATCATCCTCCAAAGGCGCAGTTTCATACCATCCATTTCTTGCATCAACGGCAACAAAATCAGGATTAGGTAATAAAGCATCCAGTTGTTCCTGGCTTATTTTCTTGATGTACACCGGAGATTTTGAGGTTTGGTACAACAAAGCTGCCAGATCAGTAATTTTTCCTAAAGAGGCCTCACAGGGAATTAAGTGGAAATGCCCGGTTCCATTCCTTTGAAAATAACCGATAGTCAATAAATTGTTCCCATCATAGTATTTCAACCCCAACCGGTTATTGCTTCTGCCTTTTGGATTCCGCCCATTTACTGCCTGCGCATTATAGGTTAGTGTATTTTTATATCCATTTCCAAATTGGTGGAATAATGCATAATCATCAACAGTAATTGGAGTAATTGCTTCATTTTCTTTCAGTAATCTTTTTTCAAGAAAATTGCGGCTGTGACTATAGAATTCAAAAATTGATAATCCAGAACGTACTCCCCATAACAAAGCAACAGAAGTACAAGCATAACCAATATTTCTGTAAAATTCGGGATTTGGGGCATAACTAGTCTGTTCAAAAGATAGGTACGAACTTAGTCCCATGCCTACGGCATTAACACTACTAAGAACGATATCGCTGAATGAAATGATTCTGGATGTCATTTTACCACTGATGAATAATTAGTAAGTATTTTTAAACAATTGTAGTAAAAACTTTTACGAAACTTTTAAATAGAATCCTGGATTAGGGGGAGATATGGACAAAGAAATCCTCAAAGAGCTGGGATTGACAAACAATGAAATTGAGGTATATGTAACACTCTTAAAAACAGGCTCCATTTCAGTAAATGGTATTGCTGAAAAATCCGGATTGCATAGGCAGGCTGTGTATGACGCTTTAGACAGGCTTTTAGAAAAAGGATTTGTCAATTTTGTCTTAAAAAACAGTAAAAAATATTTTCAGGGTATCAGTCCCGAAAAAATACTGGAATATTTAAAAGAAAAAGAGGACAAATTCAAGTCAATTCTGCCTGAATTGATACACTTGACTAAGCTGCCGAGAGAAGACACCTTTGTTGAATCCTATAAAGGGAAAAATATTGTTAGGACAGTATATCGGGACATAATCAAGGAATTCGAGAATAAACCAGGAGAGGTCTTAATATCCGGTGTTGATGAAAAAAAATTCATCGATGAAGACAAGATTGCCTTGTTGCAGCACCTCAAAAGACTGCAGAAAATGAGATGCTCTGAAAGGGTCCTTATTAAGGAGGGAGATACCTATGTGGTGAAGGGGTCCCAAACTAAGTATCGGTGGGTGCCTGAGGAATCATTCAGCCCAAGCCCCATGTATACCTATGGCAGCAAATTAACCTTGATTATTTGGGGAAATCCCAATCATGCTATAATTATCAATAACAAAAATTTAGCCGACTCATATAAAAAACAATTTAATGTGCTATGGAAGATTTCTAAAAGAGCTCAGAAATAATTATTTGTTCGCCACAATCTCTACAATATCCCCTGCTTTCAGGACATGCTCTTTTCCTACAGTTCTTTTTGTTTTCACATCAATTGCCCGTATGAATTTCTCGCCGAAATCAGTATGCAGCCTATAGGCAAAATCCAGGGCAGTTGTTCCAGGGGGCATGAGGAAACAGTCAGGAATTACATTGCCGTCTGAATCCTCCAGCTTGTTTGCTCCACCAGGAAACAGGGGGATATAGTGTAACACCTCAAAAACAGCTTTGTCAAGGACCTCTTGCACACCGGTAGTCCCGAGGGGAGTTAATATGTTCTTCTGGATGAAGTCTAAAGCTTTTTTTTGCCTGTCATTGAGAGCAATGCCTTCTTTCAAGGTAAATTCCTTTTCGCCAGGAACATAGGATATAAGGCCATGCTTGGCTGCCTCCCGCAAGGCCAGCTCAGACTCAGCTGAACAAGGGATAAACAAATGCTCAGGGAACAGTTCTTTGACCCGGTTAAGATTATCAAGAGCACCAGGCACATCAATCTTGTTCGAAGCGATGATCATCGGCTTGGTGATCTTCCTCAGTTCCTGCGCTATCCTGAACAGATCATCCTGAGTCCAGTCGGTAACCTGCTTCTCAAGGCCTATCTTGGGCAATAATTCGTCAATCATCTCCTCGGTAACACCCAGTCCAGACAGCTGCTTGCCCAATGCCTTAGTGACGTTCTTGTGGGTTTGCTGCACTTCCCTGGCAAATTTTTCCCAGCCTTTCTGTAATATGCCCGCATACCAAAAATCGAGTTCTTCCTCAAGAAACCTGACATCATTGGCAGGATCATAGCTGCCTGGTTCTATGCTCTCTCCACGCTCATTGGTAGTCCCTGCCATGTCAACCACATGGATAAGGACGCTGGCTTGTCGTAAATCATCCAGGAATTGGTTGCCCATGCCCTTGCCCTCATGTGCGCCAGGCACTAAGCCCGCCACATCAATGAGCTGTATGGGTATGAATCTTTTTTTGCCAAGAACAAAACCTTCCCGGGGATTAGAGACCTTGCCGAACTGCGCAGCAGGATCATCTACTTTAACATATCCTACACCAGAATTGGGTTTGATAGTAGCAAATGGATAGTTAGCTATCTCAACTTCTGCTAATGTAGCAGCCTTGAAAAAGGTGCTCTTTCCGACATTTGCTTTTCCCACAACACCTACTATCATTTTAGTTCTCCCAATCTTTTCTGGATTTCTTCATTAAGGGCAGAAATGTATAAATCGACTTGTAGTTCTATTCCCTTCCATTGTTCCTTCTGTATATCGACGCCCATGTATTTACTTTTATTTCTATAGGACCTAATTTCTTCAAAGAAACCCCAATCAAAACCAAACTTAGGAAAATTAAGAACAATAAATGCAAATAGTCCTTGATGGTTGCTGATCTTCTGCTCCTTAAAACGCATCAGTGCTGAACACAACTCTCTTAGGGCATCATAATGGATATTGAATATGACTCTCCAGTCAGCTTTAGAATCCTTCCGCAATCTTTTGCCATACTCATAGGATTTGAATGCCAAATCAGCTATCTTAGCAACTTCATCCTTATCAAAACTGCATTCCTGAAATTCTCCCTCATCGCTTAAAGTTTCATAGACCTGCTTAGGATCACGCATGTATCAACACCCCAAACGGATTGCCCTTAATATGAAATCCTTTAATAATGTTTGGTATCAGATTAGGATCAAGTTCCCTTGATAAAGCAGAGGGGGTATCATATCTAAAGAGAGAGATATCCCGATTGAGTTTATGCTCAACCGGAGCCAGATCAAAGCGTCCTTTTCCATAGACAAAAAGATCTATATCACTATCCTTATTCCATGTGCCCATGGCAAAACTTCCGAATAAGATGGCAATCTGCACCCATCCCTGAGTCCCGACCAATTCAAAAAATCCTGCCTTCTCAAGATAGTGAAGACCATATATCCTTTTTTCATATCTGAATTTTGCCGAATCCTTGTTGGCGATATAGTAAGGCATCTTTCCTTTGGGCAGTATCCTAAGGATTAATTTTAACTTTGTCAAAGATTTCAAGAAATAATTAACCCGTTCCCTGCTCATGCCCGATTCTACAACAATATCTTCAAAATGCCATCGCCGTAATGTTTCATTGAAGAACAGCCATTTTATCTTCTCTTCCATTTTAGTATGAAATGTCATACTATTATTTAAAGATTTTGTTTTCAAAAAAAGCCAGTTTAGAAGAAAAGGGTAAAACAACAACAATCTTTTTAAACCTCCCTGCATTTTTCTATGGTCTATAAGATGACCAACTACAAGGAATTCAAAGCGAAGAAAGAGCTATTGGTAGATAAAGAAGGAATCAAGACACAGCATCAGAAAGGTAAATTGACTGCTAGGGAACGCCTTAATCTTCTGCTTGATGAAAACTCATTTGTCGAGCTGGGAGCATTCGCCGAAAACATTGCTTATGAAAAGAGAAAGCTTGGCGATGGCGTCATTACCGGATATGGCACTGTCTTGGGAAAGCCTATCTATGTATATGCCCAGGACTTCACCTTTGCAGGCGGCTCCATGGGAGAGATCCACAACAAGAAGATTGCAGAGGTATATGATCTTGCCATGAAAAATGGAAGGCCTATCATAGGATTGCTTGATTCTGGAGGCGCAAGGATCCAGGAAGGCATTAATTCCCTAGATGGCGGCGGTTCAATTTTCCTGAAAAATACCCAGGCATCAGGTGTCATCCCTCAGATATCGATAATTGTAGGGCCTTGCGCAGGCATTGCAGTCTACAGCCCCAGCCTGACAGACTTTGTATTTATGGTCGATAAGCTAAGCCATATGTTCATCACCGGCCCTGAAGTCATAAAGAGCGTGACAAATGAAAACGTAAGCTTCGAAGACTTGGGTGGTTCCCATGTCCATGCAGCTAAGAGCGGTGTCGCTCACTTCACAGCCCATAACGAAAAAGACTGCATGCTTCAGATCAAAAGACTGCTGAGTTATCTGCCATCCAACAATCTTGAAAGCCCCCCGACACAGACACCAGATGATAATCCTGAAAGAAAAAATGATGCGCTTGACAAGATTGTGCCTCTGGATTCCAAGAAAAGCTATGATGTGATCCTGGTTATCAAGGAAGTGTTTGACAAGAATTCCTTCTGTGAAGTTCAGCCATTATATGCTCCTAATGCAGTCATCGGGTTCGGGCGTCTTGATGGCAGGGTTGTTGGAATCGTAGCCAACCAGCCTAAAATCTTGGCAGGCTGTCTCGACATCAATTCTTCAGATAAGATTGCCCGCTTTGTCAGATTCTGTGATGCCTTTAACATCCCCTTGATTAACTTGGTTGACGTAACCGGCTATTTGCCCGGAACCAACCAGGAGCATAATGGCATCATCAGGCATGGCGCAAAGATCCTCTATGCATATGCTGAAGCCACGGTTCCTAAAATAAGCCTCGTTATGAGAAAAGCGTATGGCGGAGCCTATATTGCCTTAGTCTCAAAATCTATGGGCTATGATAAAGTCATAGCATGGCCCTATGCGCAGATCGCAGTCATGGGAGATGAGCAGGCTGTCAACCTGTTATATCGAAAAGAGCTTGCAGCAAGCAAGGATCCAAAAAAGCTGAAGAATGAGAAAATCCAGGAATATGGCGAGAAGTTCCTCAATCCGTATGTTGCAGCATCCCAGTCTAAGGTAGACATGATCATAGAACCGAAAGAAACAAGGTCTACATTGATAAAAACCCTTGAGATGATTTCTAATAAGCGGGAAAAGGGGCCTGCCAAAAAGCACGGCAACATGCCGCTGTAAAAATGGAAGATATCAGCGTAAAGCTTGATGGCAAGGAATACAAAGTTCAGGTCGAGGAAATCGGCAGCAAGAAATTAAGGGTCCATTTTGACGGCAAGAGCTACGATGTCGAAACAAAAAATCAGTCTGAACAGGAAATTGTAGATGAGGTCGTTTCTCAAAATAGCGGTGCTTCTGGCAAGGATTTCATCAAAGCTCCTTTACCGGGGACGGTGGTAGCCATAAATACCAAAGTGGGTGCAAAGGTCAGCGATGGTGATTCTGTGGTAAAGTTGGTAGCGATGAAAATGGAGAACGACATTATTGCAGAAAAAAATGGGGTAGTAAAGGAAATACGAGTTAAGAAAAATCAGAGTGTGGAAAAGGACGAAATCTTGATTGTCTTAGGAAGCTTCTAATTCAGTATATTGGTGTTCCCGTATCTTAATGCCATGCTTCATGAGAAGCTTTGACATCTTCTTGCCTTCTTCAATCAGCGCTTTCTCCTCAAAAGAGGTAAGCAGATCTCTTAATTCATCAAGTTCTTCCTTCATTATTCGAGGCCCCCCTGCTGCTGCCGAACAGAATGCTTGCCAATACCGTCAATGCCCATGCCTGAAAAACATCGATGTGAAGAGAATTGCTCATGCGCTCAAAAATGAAATTCCAAAGCCACATGACTGGAAATGCGAGGATAAGTCCGACCAAAGAACTGAGGATGACGATGAGCAACATGGTAGTTACCAGGTCAATCATTCTTCCCCATAATGACCCATTTTTCAATGATCGCATGCAATTACGGGAATGGAAGAGGGTATTTAAAGATTATTGTGGTCTGTTTTATAGTTTGTGGCTGATTGTACAAAAGAAATAAATAGAGATGATGCTTCGTTTTTTCCATGAGCAGAATTGAGCATCGAGTAAGGTATGCCGATACAGACCATTTTGGCGTCGTATACTATAGTAGGTACCTCGAATGGTTTGAAGCAGGCAGGACGGAAATATTACGGGAAAAAGGTATTACATATGCTGAACTTGAGAAAAAAGGGATGTTTGCGCCGGTGGTGGAAGTAAAGGCAAACTTCCTCAAGCCAGTGCATTATGATCAGATGCTTGTGATTGAAACTTCAATTGGAAAGATTGGAAATTCAAGTGTAAGGTTTGACTATAAAGTGTTCTGCAAAGATGTCTTGGTTGCAGAAGGCTATACGGTAAATGTGTTTGTTGATAAGGACATGAAGCCCATAAAAGTGCCTTCTGAGATACAGAAGATTTCTTAACGAAGGGGTTACTTTTTTGTGGCATGTGCCATAAGATTTGAAGGCAACGACCTTCCTCAAAGAATATCTTATAAAGATAATAGAATTATAGAAACATTTAAATAATAGTCTGTATGGATAACATACATGGAACCAGGAAAATATACTATAGAGACGTTTGCGAAAAATGTGCATCTCACAAAGCAATCAGCTCTCAACCTGCTCTCAAAGCTCAAGAGACAAGGATTCATCTCAGTGAGCGGTGGGGGAAGGCAGAAGCGCATCTACACCGTATATACAAATCCCCAGCTGCCATCTAATGGATTTTATGACATAGTCAATAAATATAGCCCTGAAAAGTTGGTTCCTCAGTTCAAGCACAGGGTTATAGGTAGGTACACAACCGAACAAGCAATCATAGATGGTATACGGATAGGAGATGCGCGGGCGCTTGCTGCAACTCAGTATCTCTTCAACCAGGTGAAGAATTGGAGACGATTGTTTGACCTAGCTAAAAAAAGAGGAGCGACAAGCAAGGTAAAACAGCTCTACAAGGAGGCGCGAAACCGGATAAAGGTCAGGAAGATGCCTCAGAGGTACGCATGATTAATACACAAGATCAGGAACAGCTGTTCAGGCTTATAGCAGACTATCTGGAGAAGGACATTTCCTGCATCGCCATAGGTGGAACCGCAATGATGTTTGCAGGGTATAAGACAGCCACAAAAGATATTGATTTGGTATTTTCAAAAGAGGCGGACCGAAAAGCCTTCGTAAAAGCGATAGAACAGCTGGGATATAAGCAGCATGCGCTTATGCATATCTACGATGAGCAGAGAAAACAGCATCCTGCTAAACCTCAGATGTACACGAGAGGCGATGAGCGCTTTGACCTCTTCGTCAATACCGTTTTTGGTTACAAGCTTTCCTGGAATCAAGAGGTAATGACCGAACGCCATGACTTCATTGGCAGGAAAGAACTGGTTGTCTATGTTGTTTCTAAAGAAGAGCTCATCCTGCTCAAAGCTATAACCGGAAGGGAAAGGGACTATGAAGATATAACAGACATCGTAAAGATTGAGAAAGACATAATGTGGGATATGATTATCGACAAAGCAATCAACCAAGCAAGAGCGAACCCCTGGCTGCTTGTTGATTTGGAAAGCGCATTTCAAAAGCTCAAGAATATAGCATTCAT